>DASPUE010000029.1:0-2349 GCA_035623055.1 Gemmatimonadales bacterium | reverse complement strand
GCTGCTCCGCGGTGGACAGGTGGAGGACATCTGGCTGGATGAGTCGCTGTCCTCCCTCGCGGAGGAGCTGGGAGGGCGAAGCTTCCTGCCGGATACCGCTACGTTCAGCAACTACGTGGCGGAGGTAGTCTACGACGCCTACCAGTACTTCGCGAACCCCGGAAACAACAACCTGCTTCAGGTGGCCGACACGATCCTGCCGGAGTTCGGTGCCGGATGGCTCTACGCCCGGTACCTGACGGACCAGTTCGGACCGGGGATCACCAATCAGCTCGAGGCGACCACCCTCACCGGGACCGCCAACGTCGCGTTCCAGACCGGGCTCCCGTTCGCGACGACCGCGAGCCGGTGGGCCCTGGCGAACTACGTGTCGGACCTCCCCGGGTTCGCGCCACCCCCGGGCGTGTTCTATCGCTCCTGGTCGTTCCGCGCGACCTTCGGGTCACTCTACCAGCAGGACCCCGTCGACTTCCCGATTCCGTTCCCGCTCCTTCCTCCGGTCGTGAGTGGTTCCGGGGTGAATGTGAGCGGGGTGCTCCATTCCGGCTCCGGTTTCTACGTCGACGTCCACCAGGGGCCCGGAGCGGCCGCGTTCACGCTTCACCTCGCCGGGCCGTCGGCGCTCCTGCCAGCCGAAGTGGTGCCGCGGATGTCCATCATCCGTATCCATTGAGCCGAAGGGCCAACTTGCCCCACGGCAGACATGTCTTTGCGGTTTCTTAGTGCCGCTGGCTCTTGCCCGCCGGTCGGCGGACCCCATAGTCGGGGGCTCAGGCGACGACTCGACATGATCCACTCTGGCGCGCGGCGCTCCGCCGCGCTTGGCTCACCACGTTCAACCCACTGTTTGGAGGCTTCCCGTATGCGCCGTCTGCTCAAGACCGCTCTCGTCGTGGTCACGCTGGCCGCCGTCGTGCCTGTGATCACCGCTGTCACCTGGCACGCGCCGTCGGCGTATGCGCTCTCCGTCCCCAACGAGCCGCATCCCGAGATCAAGGCGGCACTAGGGGCCTTGGCCCGCGCCAAGAGCCATCTGCAGAAGGCCGCCCACGACTTCGGCGGGCACCGGGTGGATGCTATCGCGGCGATCGACAAGGCGGAGGAGCAGCTGAAGCTGGCGTTGCAGTTCGACAAGTAACGCGGAAGAAGGCGGAACGGGCGGAGGGCGGTCTACCAAGGTAGATTCGTCCTCCGCCTGATGTTTTTCTCCGCCCCTTCCGAGGTCCTTCTGTGCGCTTCCGCGGCATCCTCCTCATCCTGACAATCCTCTTCCTCGCGCACTGGTTCGTCTTCCAGACCTGGCTGGTGTTCCGGGAGGCCAGCCGTCCTGCCAGCGGGGCGGGTGCGGTGCTGGTGGTGGCGATCCTGTCGGCCAGCTTTGTCGTTGCGACCGTCCTCGCCCACCGGTACGCCAACGCCGCGGTGCGGCTCTTCTATCAGGCCATGAGTGTGTGGCTGGGGGTGCTCAACTTCCTGGTCCTCGCGGCTTGCGGGTGCTGGCTCACCTTGTTGGTGGCGCGACTCGCCGGATGGCCGCTGGGGCGGCCGGGGATCGCCGCGGCGATGTATGCGCTGGCCCTCGTCGCGAGCCTCTACGGGGTGATCAACGCCTCCCTGGTGCGGGTCAAGCGCATCCGGGTGCGGCTCCCGGACCTCCCCGGATCATGGCGCGGCCGGGTTGCGGCGCTGGTTTCGGATGTGCATCTGGGGCACGTGAAGGGGGACGGCTTCAGCCGGCACATCGTGACGCTGCTCCGAGACCTCAAGCCCGATGTCCTGTTCATCACCGGTGACTTCTACGACGGCAGCAAGGTGGATCAGGACGCCCTGGCCCTGCCATGGAAAGAGCTTGCCCCGCCGCTCGGCGCGTACTTCGTCTCCGGGAACCATGAGGAGTATACCGGTCCCGCCAAGTTCCGGGAGGCGATCGCCCGCTCAGGCATCCGGGTGCTCAACAACGAGAAGGTGAGCGTGGACGGCCTGCAGATCGTGGGAGTGCACTATCGCGACCTGGCCAACCCGGCACGCTTTCGCGAGATCCTGGGCGAGGCGCGTATCGACCGAAGCCGTGCGAGCATCCTGCTGGCCCATGCCCCGCACGGACTCGCCATCGCCGAGGCCGGTGGCGTTTCCCTTCAGCTCTCCGGGCATACCCATGGCGGCCAGATTTTCCCGTTCACCTGGTTCACGACCCGGATCTTCGGCGAGTATACCTACGGCCTAAAGCGCTTCGGCGAGCTCCTGGTATACACCTCGAGCGGCGCCGGGACCTGGGGCCCGCCGATGCGGGTCGGGACGGCGCCCGAGGTGGTGGTGATCGAATTCGAGGGCGACGAGAAGACGTGAGCG
>DASPUE010000028.1:0-2628 GCA_035623055.1 Gemmatimonadales bacterium | reverse complement strand
GAACCCCACTGCCGGAACTGCCGCAGGTCATCGAGGGAGAGATCGTATCCGCTCAGATGCAGCAAACCATAGAGCAACATCGACGCATGGCCGCAGGAGAGCACGAAGCGATCCCGGTCGGGCCACTCAGGATGCGCCGGATCGAACCGGAGCAAGCGGTCCCACAACACGTAGGCGCCGGGGGCGAGCGACATCGGCGTGCCGGGGTGTCCCGACTGCGCCTGCTCGACGGCGTCCATGGCCAGGACGCGGAGACTGTTGATGGTAGGCCAGGACGGATCGGACATGGGGTGATCCGCGGCCGAGCGGGCCTCAGTGGCCGGTGTGGTCAGAGGTCGGGCTCCGGTGAGGACGGCGCAAAATAGTGGGTGCTGGCGGAGCGGTGCGAGGGGGAGTTATCGTTTGTTCATAGTATTACAAATAAACATTGGACAATCATGACCTCCATGACCACCAACCGGACCTACGAAATCCACGAGGTCGCCGAACTCACCGGGCTCGCGACCGCGCGGCTGCGTGCCTGGGAGCGGCGCTACGAGGTCGTGCGCCCGACCCGACAGGCCAATCGCTATCGCACCTACACCGCCGAGCAGGTGGCCCTGCTCCGGGCCTTTGCCCGGCTGTGCCTCACCGGCGAACGGATCGGCGAGCTGGTGCGGCAGCCGCGAGAAGCGCTCATCGCCCGCGCCGAGGGGTTGGCGGTCGACAATTCCCCATTGTCGGTGCTCCTCGATCAGGTCAAACGTCTGGATCGGCAACGGCTCGCCCGGCTGCTCGAGGATCATCGCAAGCGCCTCGATCCGGTGCGCTTCGGTCGGGAGATCGTGCTGCCGCTCAGCGAAGTGGTCGGGGATCTCTGGGCCCTGGGAAAGCTCAGCGTCGCCGCCGAGCACCTTGCGAGCGAGGTCGTCGTCCATCAACTCAAGGCCGATCTGGCCGGCAGTCCGGTCAATGGCCCGCTACTGCAGGCCGCCTGCCTCCCCGGCGAGCATCACGAATGGGGCTTCCTCGTCACCCTCATCGAGCTCAAGTCCCGGGGCTGGCGGGTCCACTATCTGGGAGCGGACCTTCCACTCAAGGATCTGGCCGACGCTGCCTGGACGGTCATCCCTCGAGTCGTGGCCCTCTCCTCCGCCGACCCGGCCAACCTCGAGGCGAAGCTCCCCGAGCTTCGCCGGCTCCCGCGCCTGCTCCCTCCCGGCACGACCGTCGTGGTCGGCGGCCAGGGAACCGATGGCACCGCGGCGAAGCTGCGCCGCGCCGGACTCAGGGTTGGCATCGAGGCGATTCCCGAACCGCGCCTCGTGTCAGGCGGAGGGGCGGCAGCCCGGCCGGCGTAGGATACGGCGTCTCTGCCGCCGCGGCGCTCTCGGCGGCATGGTGGTGCAACGCCGGATCCGTACGGAACCCTCCCGAGCACCCGTCCCAGGAGTGTAGATTCTCCCTCCCTGTACTGACCATCGCCGGTGTTCGGAGAGTGTGCCGTGTCCAACGACGAACCAGAATATCTCAAGGCAATCAAGCGGACTCAGGAACAGCGCAAGACAGGCGGTCCCCTGCGTCCGGAACCGCAGTCACTGAAGGGGGGCCCGCCCTCCCCGGCTGAGCGGGAAGCGACCCGCTGGGCTCGGGAAGTCGGTGGCAAGGAAGTACGCATTGGTGCATCGATCACGGGCGCAAAGGTGGCGATCCTGGTCCAGCCCATCACCCCGTTCGGCTCGCCCCCGGTGACGCTGGAGGGGTTGCCCAGTCGCGATGCCTTGGCGGATCGGATCCGCTCCGCTCAGGGTGCGGGGGAGAACATCCTCGGATGTTTCGAGCTGACGACCGGCCGTCCGCTGACGGCTGAGCTGCAGGAGGGCAAGGTGGTCTTCACCGCCGGTCAGCCCCGGCAGATCATGAAGGCCGAGAGCCCCGAACGGATGATCCGCAAGGCGGCCAAGCAGGCGGAGGAGCTGGCCAAGTCGCGCAAATCGGAAGACCGGGGGCGCGGGCAGGGCGGACGCCGCTAGTCAACGCCGCCAAACAAGCGGGCGCCGAGGTTCGGCGCCCGTTGTCGTTTTAGGAAGGCCACGAGGGCCGATGTGACCTTCGGACGGATTCACCTGTGACCGGCGCCTCTTACGCTGTCGCGGGGTCTGCTTCTACCTTACAAACTCCACCGGCCGTGACTTCCGCCGATGTCTGTAGCCAAGCCTCCGCGAAAGCGCCTGACCAAGCGCACCATCATCCTGCTGGCCATCCTCGTCCTGCTGCTTGGCGGACTGGCCTGGGATGGCAGCCCGCTTGCGGGGTTGCTGCTCCGGCAGGCGATCCATCTCAAGTTCAGCGATGTACGGCAGGTGACCCCAACGGAGCTGGTCGCCTGGACCCGTGATCCCAATCGCCCGCCGCCCCTCTTGGTGGATGCGAGGCCCGAGGATCAGTTCCGGGTGAGCCACATCCAGGGCGCGGTGCAGCTGGATCCCACCCATCCAGACCTAGCGGTCTTCGCTCATGTGCCGAGAGATCAGCCCCTGGTGGTCTACGACGCGACCGGGGTGATCGGCTCCGCGATGGTCGTCGCATTGACCGCTGCGGGATTCAGTCGTGCCTCGAGCCTCGATGGCGGCATCTTCCGGTGGGTAA
>DASPUE010000027.1:0-4140 GCA_035623055.1 Gemmatimonadales bacterium | reverse complement strand
CGCCTGGTGGACGTGGACCGAGGCGAAGTGCGTACCGACCAGGTGATCATGATCAAGGGCGACACGATCGTCGCGGTTCAGCCGGGATCCGCGGGACTCCCTCGGGGTGCCAGGGTCATTGATCTCTCCGGCTATACCGTGACACCCGGGTTGATCGACTGCCATACCCACCTGGAGGACGCCATTCAGGGCGCCAGCTCCGCGGACCCGCTGACCACCTCGCAGGCCCAAAACGCCTTCATCGGCGTGCGGAACGCTCGCGCCACTCTGCTGGCCGGGTTTACCACGGTCCGGGATGTCGGGACGTTCCGGGCTTTCGTCGACGTGGCGCTCCGTGATGCGATCAACGATGGAACCGTCATCGGGCCCCGGATGAAGGTCGCGGGGGCGTACGTGACTGTGTCCAGCGGAGGGGGCGAAGTCACCGGGCTCGCGCCGGATGTGATTCCCCCAGCCGATTTCCGGCGCGGGGTCGCCAACTCGGCGACGGAGGTGCGCCAGCGGGTGCGCGAGCTGCTGAATGGCGGGGCCGACTTCATCAAGGTGATCGCGACAGGTGCGGTCCTCGCGCCGGGCACCAAGCCGGGAGCGCCGGAATACACGGAGGAGGAGATTCGCGCCGCGGTGGAGGAAGCCGGGAACTACGGGACCTGGGTGGCCGCACACGCGCACGGAGCCGAAGGCATCAAGCGGGCAGTACGTGCCGGGGTACGTTCGATCGAGCACGGCTCCCTCGCGGACGACGAGGCGCTCGAGCTCATGAAGGAGCGCGGGACTTGGCTGGTCGCCGACATCTGGAATGGCGACTACATCGACTCGGTCGGCACCCGCGACCACTGGCCCGAGGAGATCCTGCGGAAGAATCGGGAGACCACCGAGACCCAGCGGGCGGCGTTCAGGAAGGCGGTCACCCTCGGTGTGAAGATCGCCTACGGAACCGACAGTGGGGTCTACCCGCATGGATTGAACGCATCCCAGCTTCCGTATATGGTGAAGTACGGGATGACGCCGATGCAGGCGCTTCAATCGGCCACGATCAACGCCGCGCGATTGATGGAGTGGGAGGGGCGGCTCGGATCGATTGCGCCTGGCAAGTATGCCGACGTGATTGCGGTGAAGGGGGACGGCCTTGCCGATTTGCGCCGTTTCCAGGCGGTAGATTTCGTGATGAAGGGCGGCGTCGTGGTGAAGCAGGAGGGGAAGGCGGTTCGCTAGGACGGGGGCGTCCAATGGCTGTCCGGCTCGCGCGTCTCGTGTGGCTCGTCGTTTCGGTCTCCGCGGTGGTGGGGTGTCATCACGCCCCGCCGCCAGAAACCAACGGAGAAATGCCGAATGGCGAAATCGCGGTGCAGGTGGTGAATCACAACTTCGCCGATATGGTGATCTACCTGCTTGACAACGGGGTCCGCAATCGCCTCGGTACCGCGTACGCGGCGGGGACGGGGGTCTTCTTCATCCCGTGGGCGCGGGTTGCCAGCAACGGGACCTTGAGGCTCATCGCCGATCCGATCGGCGGTACAAGATCGGCGGTTACCGATCGCCTGACCGTGCGACCGGGGTCGATGGTGGTCTGGACCATCGAAAACGTGCTCGCGCAATCGAGCGTCGGGGTCTACTGAGCGGGGCGCGGAAATGACAGCGGGGTGGAGCGTCCGGCGCTCCACCCCGCTTGGTCTTGCAACCCCATGCTGCTCTCAGGGCTGGTCCGGGTTGCACTTGGACCGGTCGAATTGGGGATTCTGGTCCTCGGACGCAGGAACGGGGAAAGCGACCCGGGTCCCATAGGCCCCGCCGCGGAGATAGGGGCCGGTCGGGAAGACCTGGTCGACCGTGCGCCCGTACTGCCGCACCAGGCGGCGGAGATCGCCGAGCCGGTGACCAGTCGCATACATCCAGAACGCGCGCTCGCTGAAGAGCTGGTCCTGGGCATCGGTCGCGGTTGCGGGTACCGGGAGATTGCCGAGGCTGATCGTGGCACGAAGCGTATTGAGAATGCCATTCATTCCGGCCGCGCTCCCGGCCTGAAGCTGAGCTTCGGCCTCGATCAACCGTGCCTCGATGCCATCGGCCAGCACCACCGGAGAGGAGATAGCGGGATACTTGAGCACATCGAACTGAGGAGTGGTCTGGTCCAGGCCGAGGTGGCCGGTGTCCACCCACGGCACCCGGGGGTCGTTGGCCGAACGGAAGGGCAGCCCGACGGTCCCCTCACTATCCGCAACCGAAATGGAGCCTCCTGAAGGGCCTGACACGCCGTAAATGAAGATGGCGTTGGCCAGCGTGAGCGGGCTCCCGCTGTGCTCGGTGAAGTACTGGAAGTCAGTAGGAACCCCGGCGACGGCGGCGGCCGCGGAGTCCGGCTTCCCGAGGTTCAAGAGCGCTCTGGCCTTGCCGACCTGCGCCAGATACTGAATCCGGGGGTCCACCGCGACCGCAGGCGAGGCGAGCGCCGAGTCGAACCGCGCGATCGCGGTTCGGAGTGAGCCGATCGTGGAGTCGGCGGGGCCGGGAACCACCTTGTTGTTCTGGATCGTGCTGTACGGCACCCCGGAACAGAAATCCTCCGCAAAGAAGATGTAGGTATACCCCGCCAGGCTCAGCGCCTCGGGGATGCCGCTGTTGGTGGTCGGGTCGGTGGCATACCGCTGCAGCGCCTGGGCAGCTGCCTCCGCGCCGACTCGGGCCTTGTGCAGGCGGAAGAAGATTGCCTCCAGGCTGCCGTTGTTGACGGCCACCAGCCGCTGATCGAACTCCACGGTGGACGGGATGAACCCCGAATGCTGGAATTCGTCCGACATGTCTCCGGTGAGGACCAGCAGCCCTTCGGTACTCGCCTGACTGCCGTCGCCGTCCTTGGCGAAGACGAAGTCCCGGAGGGCGCCGATGTGCAAGGCTTCGGCTCCTTCCGGGGTATTGATCTGGTTGGGCTGCACGATATCGGGCTGCGTCGTATCCAAGAGCCCGCACCCGCTCAGGAAGAGGGTGCCGACGAGGGCGATCGCGCCCCAGGAACCGCGGGGTGTAGTAAGCATCGTTCGCCTCATCAGAAACCGACGTTGACCCGCGCAAGCCAGTACCTAACCTGCGGCTGGGATTCGAAGTCGCTGCTCGAGAAGTTGTCCTGCCCGAATGCGTTGACCTCGGGGTCGACGCCGGAATAATCGGTGATGGTCCAGAGGTTCCGGCCGGCGAGGGTGAGGCTCAAGTTGCTCGCTCCCATGGCATGCGCCCAGCGGTCGGGGGCGTAGAACGTCAGGGACAGCTCACGAAGTTTGATGAACCATCCCGGCTCGTCGAACATGATCACGCTGGAGTAGCCGGTGAAGGCAGCCTGTGCCAGCGCCTGTTCCCTGAGCGGGGCGGTCGGGTCCACGAGGCCCCGGCAGTTACCGACGTAGCAGCGGTAGTTCTCGATTGAGTTGTCGACCCGTTGGCCGCCGCGGTAGTCGAACTGGGTGCCGACGCGGATTCGGTTCCGGAACAGGGAAATGCTGCTGTTGAGCGACGCCTCGCGGGTCGGGAGCGCGGACCCCAGGTACCGGAGGGTGGTGTCGACCGTGATCTCGTTCGCCTCGATGATGTGGTCGTGGTTGGCGTCGTTGTAGGTCACGGTGCCGCCCCAGAAGCCGCCGGCCGGGTAGCCCTGCACCTGGCGCTGGTAGAAGCTCCCGGGCTCGTAGAAGGGCGCAACGCCGAGCTGCTCGATCTTGTTGTGTAGGATAGAACCGCTGAGCTGCATGTCCCAGGTGAACGTGGGGTTGTCGATGACTCGCATGTTCAAGGCGATTTCGGCCCCATGGTTGCCGACCCGCCCAAGGTTGTCGAACTCGCTCTCGACCTGCCCGGCCGACGAGATCACCGGCTTGAGGACCAGCGCGTCGAAGGTCTTCTTGTCGAAATAGGTGAACTCGACCGACAGGCGGCTCTTGAAGAAGTCGGCATCGAAGCCGACTTCCAGCTCCCGAGACCGCTCCGGCTTGAGGTCGGGATTGCCGAGCCCGCCGAGCGTCACGCCGACCACCCCTTGGCCATCCTTCCTGGCTGCGACTGGCGAGAAGAACCGGAGCGCGTCGGTCGTTCCCGGCCGGCGGCCCGAGGCGCCCAAGGCGGCGCGGAGCCTCAGCGTATTGATCGCCGGTA
>DASPUE010000026.1:0-4543 GCA_035623055.1 Gemmatimonadales bacterium | reverse complement strand
GGCCGAGCTCGCGCTCGATGCGGTAGCGGTCGGCGAGGACGGCCTGCAGTTGAGCCGGCAAGTCGGGCACCATTCTCCGCCCCGGGGGATGGTTCTAGCCTGCGTTGGTGAGGCCGCGGCTCACTCGCCCAGCGAGCGAATGTCCTCGAGGTCCTTCGGGCGGGCGCTCGCTCGTTTATTACGGATGAATGCTTCCCGCCCGATGAATCCGACGGGGACCTCGAAGAGCCGGCCCTCCAGCCGCCCCGCCCACGCCTCGGCGAAGGTCACCCCACTGATGGACGTCAGGAGATCGATCCGATAGGGTGGCAGACCGAGCTGCACGACCTGGTTGGGGCGGGTGAAATCCGCTTCCCGAATGCCCAAACTCGCGAGTGGCGCACCGAACCGGGCCAACGCCCGCCAGATGCGACCGGCGTTCTCCGCCGTGGCCTCGACCCAGAGGTCCAGGTCGCCAGTGGTCCGGGGCACGCCGTGAGCCGCGAGGGCGTGGGCGCCGACCACGAGGAAGCGGACGCCGCCCTCACTAAGCTCAGTCAGCAGGTCGCGGAAGTCGGCGATCACAAGCTGCCCGGGTGATCCTGGAGCGTCGCCAGGACGACGGGCATCGTCTCACGGGTATAACTCGGCAGAGGGCGGCCGGAGAGCGCCCAGGCTTCCGCCGTGAGCCGAGCTACCGCCGCCACTCGCTCTTCGACCGTCCCGCCCATGCGGGGGTCACCGGCCTCCGCGCTCGACAGGGGAACCACACGCCCCGTCATCCGTGAGCGATCCATAGCGGCTAAATCTAATCCGTGGCGCCGGCACTCGGGGTCTCCCGCCTCGCCCTAACCGAGGTGCCCCGCCGGACGTGCCGACTCCCGCTTCACTGCCCCGATTTGAGCACCGCGCCTTCCAGCTGTAGCTTCTCCGCCAACCGCCGTTCCCTGAACTGCGAAGCGGCCCTCGAGGAGGACCAGTGCGTCCCACATTGATCGCGCTGGCCCTGCTCCTTGCGGCCGGTTGCGACATTGGAGAGGCAGCTCGACGTGAACGCGAAATGATGGCGCCGGAGATCTACGAGGGGTTTCGCCGGGACGCGCCGATGCACGTCCAGCTCTGGCGCACCGGTCCTTCTCGACGCGCCCGCCACGAGGGCAGCGTCAAGGTCCGGGGTCGGATCGTGCGGATCTTCCGGGACACCGACCGGCTCCTGCACTTCGGCCAGAAGGTCACCTTCAATGTGCCGGTCATCGATCGAGAGTCACGCTCGGAGCCCGTCCTGAGCGGCACCATCCGTCACGACTGGGACTGGCTCGGTCGGGCCCACTGGCTCGAAGCCTTCCTCGAGGCGTGGGAGGGCACCATCCACCTGGTGCATTCCCAAGTCCTTCCGCTCCGGCATCCCACGTGGCAGCCCGTCTGCGGTCCCGACGCGCGGGGATATCTCTGCGAGGGGACGCTGAGAGCGAAGTGACAGCGGAGAAGTGTCGCACCTGGCGACGAGCCGGCCCTCGGCATTCGGACAGCGGTCGCTTCAGCGACGAGCCGGCGGGCGTTCCGCCAAATGAGAATGTCATGGACCATTCGGTGGCAACGTATCGAGATAGTGCTGGTCGACATACCCCACGCCCTGGTCGGTGACCACCCGGTACCACCCCTGCAGCAGCGAATCCACGGCGACCACCTCGCCGGGGTGCAGGACCCGGAGTACCGGCGCCGTACTGCTTCGTTCGGCTCGAAGATTGGCCCACACCTGCGCAAAGCGTCGGTGCGTGGCGTCGATTGTGGCCGGCTCTGGTGGTGCGGCCGGCGCCACTTGCGCCGCGGTGTCCTTTGTCGGAGGGCGTGACTCCGCCGGGGGCTGGGAGGGCGGTGGCGAGACGGCGCGAACGCTCTCAACCGGCGCCGCGACCGATTGCGGCGGCGCCGCGGCCGCGGGTTCAGGCCGCGTCGAGACGGGTGCGGTCTTCGGCGGAGCGGCGGATGGGGCGGTGCTCAATCGCGGCCACAGCTCGTACCCAGCGAGGATGATCAGCGCCGCACCGATCAGGACGACGGCGACGGAGGTCGAGCGGCGCCTCGAGCCTGAGCCCTCGGCACGCTGGACTGGGCGCCCAAAGGGACGGCCGCAGTGCCGGCACTTGGTTGCCTCGCCCGGTACCCTCTGCCCACAGTTGGTGCACGTGAGATAGGACATGGATTCAGCTCACCGTAGTGACTGCCGCCTGCATCTGCGTGATTCCGTAGAATACTCTTCGTAGGTATCCCTCCGGGGCGGCCTCCGTGTGGATCAACCTGCCGCGGCCACCTCCCGCCCCAGCCGGATCACTTCCCGCGCCAGCAGGTCGAAATCCTCCTGGCGGCTCCGGTGATTGGCGATGGCCATGCGGAGGCAGTACTGGCCCCGCAGGGTAGTGTACGACGGCGCGGCGATCCCCGCTTCCTGGAGCCGGGTCAGGATCTCCTTATTGAGGGGATTGAGTGCCTGGTCGTCCATCCCGCCGGGGTTGAACCGGAAACAGACGATGTCCAGCCCGACCGGGGCGGTGAGCTCGAGGTCCGGCTCCTGCTCCACCAGCCGGGCGAAGTAGCGGGCCTGTTCGACGTTTCGGGCGATCATCCGGCCGAACCGCTCCAGTCCGTGCTCCTTGATGGACATCCACACCTTCAAGGCGCGGAACTGGCGTGACAGCTGCAGTCCGTAGTCGCTGAACCAGAGGTGCCCCCCCGCCAGCCCGCGGGATTCATGCTCCAGGTACTCCACGGTCAGCGAGAAGGTGCGGCGGTGGGTCTCCGCGTCCCGCACCAGGACGCAGCCGGCCTCGAACGGCACGTGCAGCCACTTGTGGAGGTCGAGCGCCACCGAATCGGCCCGTTCGATTCCACGGAGCAGGGGCTTCACGCTGTCTGCCAGCACGGCCACGGCGCCGATGGCACCGTCCACGTGGAACCAGAGTCCCTCGCGCTCACACAGGTCGGCCAGGGCATCGAGGTCGTCCACCGCTCCGGTATTGACCGTCCCCGCGCTCGCGATCACGCAGATCGGCCGGCGGCCCTGGGAGCGGTCGGCGGCGATCGCGCGCTCGAGGCCGGCGAGGTCGAAGGTGTAGTCCTCCTTCACCGGCACCTTGTGGAGGCCATGGGTACCGAGGCCGAGCAGCTCGACGGCCTTCTGGTTGCAGCTGTGCACCTCCGTGGAGGCATAGACCGTGAGCGGCGCCGGGGAGCCATGCAGCCCGCGCTCGCGCACGTCGAATCCCGCCTTGGCGTTCCGCGCGACGGTGATGCCGAGGACATTGGCCATCGAGCCGCCGCTGACCAGGAGACCGCTGGCGTCGGCCGGGAAGCCGATCATCGCCTTCATCCAGTTGACCACCTGCTCTTCCACCAGGTTGGCGACGTGATTGCCGCCGCCGACATTGGGGTTCATGATGGCGGCCATGAAGTCGCCTAGGGCGCCGAGCACCGTCCCGTTGCCCATGTACCAGGCCCAGAAGCGCGGATGGACGTTCCCCATCGGATAGGGGAACACCGTCTCGAGAAACTCCTGATAGACCGCGTCAGCGCCGGCGGGTGTGAGCGGGGCGGGGGTGGCGAAGCGAGCGGCGACTTCGTCCGGCACCGGTTGCCAGACCGGGCGGTCCCGCAGGGTCTCGAGCCAGGTGATCGCATCGTCCACCATGCGGTGGCCCAGGGCGCGCATCGCCGCCCAGTCGGTGGGGTCGAGGGTCTCGTAGGACGGGTCAGGGCGCATGCGCGGTGTCGGGTATGGCGGTGACTGAGCCGCCGACCAGGGCGGGAAGCGGAAGTGGCCTTCAAATTGGGCTGCTTAGGGGGAGTTGGCTAGTTCGGGGTGACGGTGAAGGGGAGCGAGTACTGCAGATCCCAGCAGTTGGGCTCGCCGTCAGCACGCTGGCCTCTCTCACGGGGGCCACACCTAGGGTGAGTGTGAGCTGCCACAAGCCGTGGCCCACCTATCAAGGCCCTCGATATGGAGTGCGGCGTCAGGCGGGAGGATGCCCTGCCGTCCCGGCGATCGGCGTCGGCAACGCCACCTCCTCCAGCCACCGGTCCAGGATCGGCTCGAGCGTCGCGCCCCAGTACGGGCGGTCGAGGCCGCCCGTCGGATCGTCCTGCGACGCCCGTTCACTCGCCTGCCGCGAGAGAAAGTGGTCGAGCTCGGGTACCTCGGCGTACATAACGGCGCGGTCCGGCCGCATCTGCCGGAGCATCGCCGCGAGCTGGGCATGCTCCGTGGCGCTCGTCACGAAATCCGATGCGCCGTGCAGCAGCAGCACGGGCGCCTCGACACTCCCCCAATTGGATGCCGGGTCATGAGTGGCCATCTGCTGCATGTACGCATCCGACGCCGGGTAGTCGAGGTGCGCCGCGCATTCCGGCAGCTCGCCGAGCAGCGCGGCTCGCGACTCGGCGCGAATGAGGAAGCGATACATGCAGGTGATCTTCTCCCTCATCACCCGCTCGACCGAATCAGGTGCCGTCCCACCGAGCACGAGCTGCCGACGAAGATTCGGCAGTTCATACTCGAACCAACTAATAC
>DASPUE010000025.1:0-13493 GCA_035623055.1 Gemmatimonadales bacterium | reverse complement strand
GGTGACGCAGCTGGCCGGTCCCGATGTCGATCGCGGTGGCGTCCTCGATATGGTAGGTCCGCACTCCCCGCTCCCGGGCGAGCGCCGCCAGGTGGGTCGTGTTGCTCGAGTTGTACCCTCCCACCACCAGCATGAGGTCCGGCGGGGTCTCGAGCATCCGGAGCACCGCATCCTGCCGTTCCTGCGTTGCCGAGCAGATGGTGTCGAAGGTCCGGAAGTGCTCGGCCAGCTCGGCTTCGCCGTATCGGCGCGCCATGCTCTGCCGGATCTCACCGGCGATGGCCAGTGACTCGCCCGACAGCATCGTGGTCTGGTTGGCGACCCCTACCCGCTCCAAGTCCCGCTCGAATTGGAAACCATCGGACATCGCCGCCGCGAACCACGATGCGAGGGCGTCACCACTGGAGCGGCCTTCGATGAAATCGCAGACCAGGCGCGCCTCTTCCATGTCGAACACGACGAGATAGCGGCCTTTCTCGTACTTCGTCACCTGGCTCGCCGTGGCCCGGGTCTCCTCGTGGAAGTACTTCCCGTGGATCACCGCCGTGAAGCCGTCGCGGGCATAGCTCTCGACCCGCTTCCAGACGTTGAGCACCGAACCGCAGGTGGTGTCGACCAGCACCGCGCCGCTGTCGCGGAGCCGGGAAAAGTCCTCCACCGTCACACCGAACGCCGGCAGGATGACCACGTCCTCCGCCTGGATCCCCGAAAAATCGAAGCGGCCGCCCTCGCCCCGAGCGAGGATGGTGATCCCCATCCCGGTCATCTTGGCGTTGACGTGAGGATTATGGATGATCTCGCCCACCAGAAAGAGTCGCCGCTCGGGGAACTTGGTGCGGGTCTCGTAGGCGTACTCGACCGCGCGGTCGACCCCGTAGCAGAAGCCGAACTCCCGCGCCAGCCGGAATTCGAGCGCACCGGCGGTGAGCCGGTACTCGTTGGCCCGGAAGGCATTCACCACCGCGCTGGAATAGTCCGCGGTCAGTTGCCCTTCGATCGCGGCCTTGAGCCCGAATCCCTTGCGGAAGTAGGTCGACGTCATGGGTGCAAGCTACTGCTTCGGCGACCCATTGGGGACGGAGTCTCCCGGGCAGGCCGAAGGCCGCAGGCCGTTGGCCTCGCCTTCGGCGCGGATGGTGTCCCGGCTCGAGGGGCGGATCATCCGCACCCCGAACCGCAGCTGGAGGAGTCCAGCCGCTCGGGTCAGCTCGATCGCTCCCGAGTCGCTCTCGAACCCCAGCACCTCGCGCTGGGTGAACCGGCGCGCCGCCGCGGTCCCTCCGGGCCGCCGAATCGTGTCGGTGGCGGGGTCGAAGATGGGGTACTCCCCCGGGGCCAGCTCGCCCTGGGGATAGAGCACCAGCCCGAATCCCTGATCGTCGGTGATGGCGCGGACTTCGAGGCGATTCGCGACCGGACACCACGCCACGGTCGGTGTCACGGAGATGCTCGTGGTATCGGAGCCCGTCCACGAGACCTTCAACTGGGAGCCGCCCCCGCCCTTGCCGCAGGCGGTGGCGAGTACAATGACCGACGCAAGCATGTAACCGGGGCGGCGCAGGCCGGAGGCGAGGGGGTACATGGGCGTGAACCTAGGCGCCCCCGGGGGAGGCGCGGTAGGGGCAATGATTCTAGAACAGGGAGCGCACCACCAGGTCGAACCGCATTCCTCTGCCACCCCCGGTGATCGGGTGGCTCAGGTCGAATCGCACCAGGTCTCCGAGCAACGCCAGGCCGGCTCCGCCGCCGGCGAGCGCGCGCGATCGAAAGAGATCCGAAGCGCGGTCCGCCTGCCCGGCATCCGCGAAGAGTACCGGCTGGATGGCGCCGCTCCGCAGGGGCCAGTCGAGCTGCGCCGCCCAGAATGCCTGCCCTCGTCTCGTGCCGTAATCGAAGCCTCGAACGGTCCCGACCCCGCCCAGGATGAACGCCTGCTGGGCCAGCGGATTCGATGAGGTGAGCCCCGCGCGGAGCGCGATCCGTGGCGCCGCCCCGCCCTGCCAGAGCGATCGCTCGTAAAGCCCGAACCCTCGAACCGTCGCGCGGTCACCGTTGCCGAGCACGTCCGCGGCCAAGGTCCACCGCGAGCGAAACAGGGTGTGGTCCAGCCGGAGCGCCGCCCCCACGTAGGTCCCATCCGCGATCGGCGGGTTGGGGGGGAGTTCTCCCGAAAGCCACGAGTCGGCCTCGCGGCGTACGCTTCGCTCGTCTTCCAGGAGCAGCGTGGTCGTCAGCTCCAGTCCGACTCCCACCGAGCCCTCCCGCGCGAGGCGCGCGCCCTGCGCAAGGTGATACTCCCCGTCGTCGTGTCCGACGAACAGCGCGTCGAGACTGTTGCCGAAGCGGTTGGCTCTCCCGAAGGGATCGTTGGAGCGGATGTCGCGATACCCGCTCAGGGTCCAGCGCGCCCCGGGTGCCTCGCGTTGGATGGAGATCCCGCCCGTCACCCGATGGTCGCTCAGGCCGAACCGCGCCTCGCCTAGCAGGGTGGTGAAACCGTCGCCGGGGAGCTGGAGGTGATAGCCGAATCCGGGCGCCAACCCTTGAACCCGGTTGTAGCGGAAGGCGTCGATGATCCGCTCCCAGTTGAAGCCGCTCCGGCTTCGCCCGGTCAGCTCCGAGGGCAGCCCAACCGACAACCGCTCGAGATCCTCCTGCACCTCCCGCACATCACGGGCGGCCCCGGGATCGTCCCCCAGGGTCAGGGAGTCATCCCAGCCGACATAGCTCTTGAGCGAATCGCCAGGCGCCCGGTGTATCTCGAACCGGCCGCCGTTCCAGCGTCCCGCCTCATCGCGCGCCGCCGGTTCGCCGGTCTGATGCTCGCGTCGGCGCTCCTCGCGCAGCGAATCGCGCCGTGCTTCCTTCTGGGCCAGCGAGGTGTCGGTAGCGCTGTCGGGTGGTGGAGGCAGGCGGAAAGCAACCGGCCGCTCGGTATTCAGGGTGTAGTCGTCGAACGTCGTGGTCGCCTCGAATGGGACCACCAGCTCGCCGAACCAGGGGATCTCGACTCGCCCCGAGACGACCTGCCGATAGGGCATCCAGAAGCGGTCTTCCTGGAGCGCGTACTCCAGGTCGGCATCGAGGGTGAGCAGCCGGCTGACGATGCCGTTCAGGCGGCGCGCCGATCGCTCCCCTTGCTCGTCGGGATCGAACCACAGCTCCTGCCCTACGAACCGGAAGCTGAAGCGCACCAGGTCCAGCCCTTCGGCATCGAGCCAGAGTCGCCCCGCGACCAATGAAGGGCCGGGCTTTCGCGGCAACACCTCGATGCCCAGCAGCTTCACCCGCCGTCCCCGCGCGGTGATCACCTGCACGCTGTCGGTCAGTCGATAGGAGTACCAATCAGGGCCGTCGGTGGCCAACGGGTGCAGCGCCGCCCGCGGCGGAATCTCGTTGCCGAACACCCGGATCGAATCGGTGAGTCCCCGGGGAATGAACCACGGCCGGTTGAAGTCGCTGGAGAGATCGATCTCCGGCGAGCGCGCCGCCGCGCGGCGGCCCAGGATCTCGACCCGGAGATCGTTGGGTACCGCCCACTGCACCGTGCCCTCCTGCTCCTCGACGGCGGCGTTGGGTACTCGCGCCCAGCGCCGGCGCCCCAAACCGAAGGAGAGCCGGTAGCGGAACTTCGCGATGTAGTCGTGGACGGCCTGATCTTCTGAGTGGTGCCGGACGATGGCCCGCCGAATCAGAGAATCGGTGCGGGCGTCGGCGAAGGCTGCGGTGTCTGCGGTGACAGGAGAGACAGCAAGGATGAGCGCGAGCGCGTGCAGCAATGGGTCACGCGGAGCGCTCGACGCCCGTCCCGTTCTTGGCCCAGCGGGTACGACCGTCCCGGTGCAGCCCGTACGCCTTGAGCCGGCGCCAGAGGGTGGTTCGGCTGATCCCCAGATGCTTGGCCGTCTCGGCGAGCTTCCAGCCATGCTGGTCCAGGGTCCGTACGATGGCATCCCGCTCCCGGTCCGCCAGGGTGCTCGGCCCGTCGATGCCCGGGATGAACATCGCTTCTCCCAACTCCAGGCTGCCCACCCGGAGCGGACGCAGCCTCCCGCCCATGGCCGCGAGCCGAGGCATCAGATTCCGCGCATCCTCGGGCGGTTCCAGCACTTCCGCGAGCGCTTCCTTGGCTTGGGAATTCACGTACAGCACCCGCCCGTGGGGGTCGAAGACCACCACGCCCTCGCTGAATCCATCGAGCAGGGCCTTGGCGAGTGGGGAGAACACTGATGGCGTCGGTGTCGGGTTGTCCGGCATAGCGCCTTGTACGGTTTGGGTCCAAACAGGGTTTCAGGTTGCGTCCTATCTCCGGGGACGATTGAACGGCCTCACTTTGACACCGAGGCTGTCAGCCAGAGCCGCCACGGAATGCCCATCCCGCGGCGGCCTGGATCGACCTCGCGACCCTCCTGCCAGCTAATCACTGCGACGAATGGCCTTCACCGCTCGGACCCGACTGGCGCCGTGTGGGACGAGCCGAACCGCGGACGCCGCAGGGCATGTCAGCCCGACGTTGAGGTCGGTGACCCCAAACGAGGTGATGGTGAGGCTGCCCTCGCTCGGAGTTGCGGTGCAGCCGGCCGGAACCCATATCACGTACTGATAGGTCTGCGCCGCCAACTGGACAATTACGGTTGTGTCGGCAGCCCCGAGCGCGTACGCCGCGTAGACAGAAACACCATCCGTGAAGCCGATGACAAAGTTGTTCCCTGCCCCCGACACCACCGGAGTCTCGACCCGCAGCGTGCCCACTGGCGGGCAATCGATCTTCAGGTCGGTCACCTGGTTGGCCAGGATGGTCACCGTGCCCATGCTCGGCGAGGGAATGCAGCCTCCCTCGACCATACGGATCGAGAACTGCTGGGATCCGACCCAGACATTGGGGATCACCGTGGTGTCCGTCGCCCCGATCGGGTAGGCCCCGTCCCAGGCCCCCATGAATAACTCGTAGCCGTTCGGCACCTGAGGGATGAGTGGGGTCTCGACCCTGAGGGTGCCCACCTGCGGGCAGTCGACCGGCAGCGTGACCACCAGAGGAAAACCGCTTGCCCCAACGGTCGCGCTGACCTGATCGGGCATGTACTGCGTGCAGTTCACCGCGATCCCCGTGATTTGGATCAGGTAGTTCCCCGGCGCCAGCCCCGCGAACAGATGGGTCTCGTTGATCCCCATGTGGACCGCGGCCCCGCTGCCGACGCTCACGAGGTACCCGTCGGGATCGGGGAGCGCCCCGGTGGTACTGGTGGTCACCTGGATCGATCCGGTGATCGCAGTGCACCCGATTGCGAAGTCGACCACTGCCGTATCCCCGCCTGCGACATAGAAGGCCTGGGTCGCCGGGACGGGGTCCAGCGAGCAGTTGCTGGCCAGACCGCTCAGGCTCACCGAATGGTCCCCCGCGCCGATGGGAACGACCTTCCCCGGAGCAGTGACGACAACGCCCGACCCACCATCGATCGAGGCGATGAAGCCATCGGGGTCCTGATCGTATCCGGCGACTTCCACAGTCATCCGCAGGAATGCAGTGGTGGCGGCACAATGCACCGTGACCGCCACATCGATGGCCTCGTTGGCGGGCACGTTCACCGTGAGCGGCAGCGCCTGCTGGGAGGTACAGTTGCTGGCCATCCCGGTGAGCGAGACCGATCCGCTTCCCGTGGGAATGCCGATCAGGGTCGTGTCCGCCTGGTCCGCCAAGTGCCCCTTGGCCACCCCGTTGACGAGCACCGAATACCCGTCCGGATCCAGATCCTGACCGGTAGTGGCGAGCGTCACGTGCACCATCCCGCTTTCGGGCCCGATCTTCGACTCCGCTGTACAGGCCGCCAGCAGAACGCCTAACCACAACCAAAGGCCGCGATACCTCCCGCTGAGTCGTGACATGGTCCGTGTCCGGTTGGGGTCGCCCGGCAGGTTTGCCTGAGGCGGAGACGGGGCGAGGGCAGCTCACCCCCCTCAATCGACGGACGCGGGATGGGTGGTGGGATTCTCAGTGTGAGGCGGGGGAAGGATCTACCGACCAGCGCCGGCGAGCGAAGTATCCCTAGCGGCGCCTGTGGCGCGGAGGCTTGAATCGCCCCCGCCGCTCCCGACCGCTATCCGCCGAGAGGGCAGCGCGTAGCGCGTCGACGCCGTCCGCCTCGATGGCTGGGCGATTGCCTCTCACCACCGATAGCATGAGCGGCCGATCCAGCATCGGCAGATCGCGCTGGGTGATGCGCCGCGCCTGACCTTCTCGGAGCTCGAGCCGCGCAATTCCAGCTCCGTCCCGGAGCTCGTAGCGGATCGGGACCGTGTCGCCCAGCACTCGCGCGCTGCCTGGCAGAGCCAGCAACCGCTCCCGGTCGGCGCTCGGCACCAGCGCGGCGACATCCACCTCCACAGGCCGGCGCAGAAACTCCTCCCAGCTCCTGACGCCTTCGAGCTGTCGGCGCAGTGCAGCCTGCAGCGCCTCGGGAGACGCGGACGATAGCGTTCCCCCCGACCGGCGCCACAGCTCCGCCACCTCGGCCGCGGCTCGGCGCACCCTGCCCTGACTGGAGTGAGGGGTCCCGCCGGCGGTCAGCGCCTGAATCAAGGCATCGACGAGAAGCGGCTCCAACTCCGCGTCCACACCGCCCTCGATCGGTTCGACCTCGGCATCCAGCTCGAACCCGAAATAGAAGCGGCGCCGGCGGAGCACCAGGCTCTGATGCTTCCGAGTCCCCGCCAGCTCGATCCGGGCCGGCCCCAGCCGGGCGTAGCGCCGGATCAGATCATAGGGCAGCGTCGTACCCTCGATGGCGGCTCGCGGGACGCCGAATCGATCGGCGAAGAAACGGAGATTGCCCGCCACAGCGCCCCAACTTCCCGCGACCGAGTTGCGGGACACCCTCGCTTCCTGGCCATCAGCGGTGTGCTCGTCGATCACCAAATCGAACGGCATGATCCGGGCGACCAGATCGGTCCAAGCCTCCCGCAGCTCCCGGCCCGCATAGGGCAGCTTCGCGGGCAGCGGGACCTCGAGCGCCCGGAACACCGACGCAGTGCCCAGCGCGATATCCTCGATCGCCTTGATCAGGACTCCCCGCTCCTCGGCCCACTGCTTGAGGCCCTCCTCATCGAACAGGTGCCGTGGCAGGCCGTACACCTCACCGATGTATCCATGCCGGTTCACCGCCTCGGCGAAGAGGTTGTAGGCAGTCAGGTGATCGCTCCCGTTAACGCGCACACCGTCGATATCGCGCTCCTCCCGGGTCATTCGGTGCAGCGATTCGATATTTGATGAGACCGCGACGATCGGCACCAACGCCTCGCCAGCGTGCACCAGCAGCTCGCCCCAAGCGCGCTCCACCGGCATCGCTTCGACTTCGCGGCCATACCGGGTGAGTTTCCCGTTCTCCACCAGGCCGCGCTCGGTGAGCGTAGCGAGAGCCTTCTTGTACGCGACGCGATCCAGCGGAACGGGGAGCTCCAGGTCGCTGGCGTCTACTCCGATGGCCGCGCAAGTGATCGCCACCCGCTCCGCGTCTCCAGCAAGCTGGAACTCGGGCGGGGTCGGACGCAGCCGTTCGAACACCAGGTCCCGGTCGGAGAGGATGAACACCTGGCCGTCCGGCACTCGGCCATGCACCCGGCCGGCCATCTGCAGGATCTCGTTGGCCCCCAGATACAGCCGATGCAGGACGTTGCGTCCGCGGTCCACCACGTTGGCGTAGCGGGCGTCGTAGATCACAACCGTATCCAGCCCGCGGATGTTGAGCGCCGATTGGCCGGCGGCGGTCATCGCGAGCAGGAAGGGGTGCCGCGCCTCGCCCTCGAGAAAGGGACGGATCACCCGGATCGGTTCTCCCCCGTGGTAGAACGCGGCATTCAACTTGGGCCACCGCTCCCCCAGACCCCGCGCCAGCTGCTCCACCTCCGCGCGGGTCGGAACGAACACCGCGACGCCGCGTTTCTCCCGGATGACGTGCCGGATGAACTTGTCGTCGAGGAACTCCTCGGCGCGCTGCGCCAGCACCTTCACCCGGGCCTTGAGCTGCGGGTCGAACGCGCTGCTCTCGATCGTTGCCGCGGAGCCGAGGTAGCTGGCATAGAAGGAGGGATCCACCGTCGCGCTGAGCCAGATGAACCGGCAGCCGGCTCGTTTGCCGAGCGCCAGGCACAGCTCCAACTCGGCTGAGGTCTGGTGGATTTCGTCGGCGATGATGGTGTCCTGGCGGGCGATCAGGTTGTCCTCGAACCACCGCCGCGCGATACCCGTCGTCACGATCACCACGTTCCAGCTGGGTGTCTCTGGTGTGGCCTCCCGCTCCCGGTTCACCACCCCCACCCGCAGGGGCTCGCCCAGAATGGATTCGGCGATCGGTCGGATCCCGAGGGTCTTCCCCGTTCCCGTCCCGGCGACGATTCCGAATCCCTGCCCCGATCCCGCCAAGTCGCGAAGCTCACGCCCATGCTCCCGCTCGAGGATGGTCTCGATGCCGGAGAGGCCGAGTGCCAGCTCGATGGTCTCGCAGGCAGCGCGGGTGGGGGCGATGACAATTACCCGGCCTCGCGGATGCGAGGCACGGCGGTAGGCCTCCGGATCGGGCGGGAGGAGGTGATCTCGGGAGGGATGCACCTCCGAAAACTAACGACCGGCGGACGCCGCGATCGGTCGCGACGGCCGCCGGTCAGGAAGCGAGGCGATTCAGTTCCGCAGGAACGAGATGGTGACCGTGGCCCGGGGGAGGCGCGCGCTTCGAGTCCGATCGGCCTCCACCGCCATTCGTTCGAACTTGACCGAGGCGAGCGAAGTGCCTTCCGGCGAGGCGGTTCCGAGCCGAACGGCGGTCAGCCCTTGAGCCAATGCCAGCTGGCTCGCCTGCGCTTCCAGGACCTGTGCCGCGACTTGCAGAGTGCCCCGGCTTTGCGCCGAAGCGGGGGCCGAAAAGGCACCGAGACCCAGGCCCAAGAGCATTCCCGCTTGCCCCAAGTCACGGGCAAGCCAAGCCGAGCGCGGGCGCGACTGCTTCCGGCCCGTACAGGCAGCTACTGGGGTGCCCCGAAGGTGTTGCGACATAGGGACTTGGAGCCTCCGACCGGCACCGGATGTGGTGGCCAGTCGTTGATCGATTGTGTATAGACTCTATACACATCGAAGTCGCTATTATCGAACGACTTACAGCATGCCATCGCCGCTGTCTAAACACACGGCACACAGGTTGCCCATCCCCCTGTCCAGGGAACTGGCATTCCCCGGAATTGGCAACTCACTCGACCACGTCACCCAACCAAGAGGGACAGGCAATGCGCAGTACTACTCGGGTATCGGCCGCGCTGGCCGCAATCTTTAGCCTGACCGCCGCTGCGGCCCAGGCTCAGAGCGCCAGCATCTCGGCAACCGCGACGGTCTACCAGGCCATGACCGTCACCGGCGCTCGCACCCTGGATTTCGGCAACGTCTTTCCGGGCGTGAGCAAGGCCATCGCGGTGACCGCCGCCACCAGCGGTCAGTTCAGCCTGACGGGCCAGTCCAGCGCCAACGTCAATCTCACCTTCACCCTGCCGACCAACCTGACGAGCGGCGCCAACAACCTGCCGATCGGCACCTGGACCGGCTGCACCAACCCCACCAACAGCACCGCCGGCTGCACTGCGTTCACGCCGTCGGCTTCGGCGACCGCCAGCGCCTTCTCCGGCACCGGCGCGCTCTGGGTGTGGGTGGGTGGCACCGTTACCCCCGCGGCGAACCAGGCGGCCGGCACGTATACCGGCACCGTCCAGCTCACTGCGGCGTACTTCTAAAGCTCTCGCTCCAAGGTTTCTCCGGGCGACTCACGGGTGACAGGGTCGCGGCTATCTTGACCCTGTCCTTCACCCGTGGGGCCTCCCCGGGGATCCCGCCATGCGCCGATGCGTTCTACTTACTGCCTTCGCCCTGCTCGCGGTCGTTCGGGCGCTGACGGGCCAGACCCAGGTCACCGCCATCCGGGACCTGGCGTTCGGCGCCGTCATTCGCGGCGTACAGACGACCGTGGCCCCTTCCGATCCGATCAAGAGCGGGCGTCTGTACGTTCGCTACAAGATCGGCGGCCAGGTGCAGGTGGCCTTCACCCTGCCGACCCGTCTCAACCGGGTGGCCGGCGGGGGCAACATGCCGATCACCTTCGCCTCCACCGATGCCATCGCCCAAGGCACGGCCGGCAGCAGCCAGCCGGTCACCTTCGACCCGAACAACCCTATCACTTTCACCCTGCAGACCAGCGCGGACTTCTACATAAACCTCGGCGGACGGGTCACTCCGGCGGCCAATCAAGCGACGGGCGCCTACCAAGGCACGGTGGTGCTGACCTGCACCTTCTTCTAATGGCGCTCCGCCGGCTGGTCCTCGTCCTGGGATTGCTGGCGGGCTCAAGCCGAGTGGGCGATGCCCAGGGCGTCGTCGTCGCTCCCCACGCCGTATATCTCGATCATCGCACTCGCAGCGGCTCGATCACCCTGTACAACCCGGGGTCGGAACCGACTGAAGTGACGATCTCGTCCATCTATGGCTATCCGGTGACCGACAGTGTCGGCCACTTCATGCTGTATCTCCCCGACTCGGTCCAAGCGGGCATGCCCTCGGCCACGGCCTGGATCGATGCCTTCCCCCGCAAGATGACGCTTGCGCCGTTGCAGCGTCAGACCGTTCGCCTGCTGGCTCGGCCCCCGCAGGATCTCGCCGATGGGGAGTACTGGTCCCGCGTCGTGATCTCCGCCAAGGGAGGCGCCCTTCCCGTGGCCGGCGCCGACACCGCCGGGATCCAGGTCGGGCTGAATCTCGAGGTCCGGACCATCATCCCCCTGATCTATCGCAAGGGGGTCCTGAACACCGGCCTTGCCGCATCCGGACTGCGCACCAGCGTGGCGGGCGATACGCTCAAGGTTCGCCCCCATCTGGAGCGCAAAGGCACCGCGGCCTTTGTCGGGACCGCGAAGGGTTCGCTCCTCTCCGCGAGCGGTGCCACTGTTGCCACCTTCCAACAGCCGATTGCGGTCTACTACGACGCCGACCCGGTGTTCACCATGCCCCTCTCTGGCCAGCCAGCGGGGCACTATCGGCTACGCGTCGAGTACACCACGGAACGAACGGATATTCAGCCGGAACTGCTGCTTAGAGCACCGCCCGCTCTCGATTCCATCGAGGTGACGCTGCCATGAGGGGGCGCCGGCTTCCCGGCCTGGCGTTCGTTCTGGGAATGGCAAGCGCATATCCCGGGCCGCTCCCGGCACAGGCGCCCGCCGCCGAACCGGTGCTGATCGAGCTCACCATCGGGCGCATCGCCTCACGAACGGTGCAGGCCTACCGCTCCGCGGATGAGGCCCTGATTCCCCTCGGAGCCTTCTTCGACCTGGCCGAGATCCGAGCGAACCGCCGCCCCGACGGCGGGCTCGATGCACTGCTGCAGCCCGGGAACGTGCCCTTCGTCGTGGAGCCCGCAACTCATCAGGTTCGCATCGGCAAGCAGAAGCTGGACCTTGGCGCCGACAAGCTCATGGCCGATGGATCCGAGACCTACCTCGCCACGGCAACGCTCGCGACCGCGCTGGGAATCGAGTGGGATGTCAGCTGGCCGGACCTCCAGGTCGCCGTCATCGAGCCGGGGTCACTGCCGATCGCCCGCCGGCTGCGCCGGGAGGCGATGCTCAAGGCCCAGCTGGACCATGCAAGCGAAACCGAGTACACCGGCCTCGAGCTGGGGCTGGAGCGGCCCCGGGTGGATGGGCTCACTGTCGACTATTCGGTGCTGGCCCCGACCACCGGGCTGAGCGGCTCCGCCTACAGCACCACCATGGGCCTCGACGTGATGGGCGGCTCGCTCGCCTTGGGGCTCGAGAGTCAGGGGCCCGGTCAGGGCCCGCGATCCGAGGCCTCCTGGACCGGCGTCTGGCGCGACAGTCGTTATCTGACCCAACTGAGTCTGGGCGATGCCTTCGCATCCGGTCCGCGGGGCCGCACGCTCCGCGGCTTTTCGCTTACCAACGCCGCCTACGTGCAGGCCCCGACCGTCGGTGATGTCCCGTTCGCGGGAACGCTGGGCGCGGGTTGGACGGTGGAGGCGTATCGCGGTGGCCGCCTCATCGGGTTCGACTCGGTGAATGCCCTGGGTCAGTTCAGATTCGACGTACCGATCCAGTACGGGGAGAATCCAGTGGACTTCGTGGCCTATGGCCCCTTCGGCGAGGTCCGGGAGTTCAATCAGACTTATCGCGTCGCCACTGATGGGCTCCCGGCCAACCACTTCGAGTATGCCGTGTCGGGCGGCGAGTGCCGCA
The DNA here is from genome assembly GCA_035623055.1 of Gemmatimonadales bacterium. Lineage (GTDB taxonomy): Bacteria > Gemmatimonadota > Gemmatimonadetes > Gemmatimonadales > GWC2-71-9 > JADJOM01. The sequence continues at coordinate 1,214 of DASPUE010000025.1, read as the reverse complement.
CCACACTCTGCAGCGCGACCGGGAATCTCGACCTGCGCTACGGCCTCACCACTCGCTGGACCCTCCGCGGCGGCGTCGATCAGTTCTGGCGCGACAGCCTCGGGAATCTCTCGCACCCGTATGTGGGAGTGACGGGCACGATCAGCAACGCCTTCCAGGTCGAAGGTGAGGCAGTCGCCAACGCGGTACTCCGGGGAGCGGTGCGCTACGAGCCTTCGGTCAACCTGCAGCTCCAGGCGGAGGTCGACCGCTTCGCCCAGGGTGTGGTGGCTCCGATCCTCACCCCAGCAGGACGGCAGAGCCAGTGGACCCTCACCGGATTCTTCCGCCCGCTGAGTTTACTGGGGGCGACCTACCTGGAAGCCAGCCTCGATCACATCAATGCCGGAGCGACCGACCTCACCAGCGGGCGCCTCGGCGGTTCTCTGCAGTTCTCCGGTATCCGGTTGCTGCCGGCGGTCCGCTTCCAGCGCCAGGTCGGCGCCGGCCCGAGCGAGAGCCAGACCTTCTACGGCGTGAACTCCTTCGTGCTGCCCCAGCCGTCCCTGGGCAAGGTGCTCGGCAGCCTCACCGCGCGGACCAGCTTCGAGGTCGAGCAGGGGGTTGGCCCCTCGAGCGCCTCCGGCTATCTGGGCGCGACGATCATGCGCGGGCTGCGCGGCGAGGCGGGGGTGAGCTGGTTCCGGGGCAGCAAGGGACCGGCGCTTTCGCTGCTCGTCGCGGCGGAGCTCCCAACGGTCCGCTCCTACACCACTGTGACCGCCGGCGGCGGGAACCAGGCCCTGGGATCGCAGTACGTCACCGGCTCGGCGATCTACGATCGGGCCCGCGGCGGCGTGGATTTCTCGGGCAGCTCGGCGCTCTCGCGCGGGGGCGTCTCCGGCCGGGTGTTCCTGGACGTCAACGGCAACGGGCGGCTGGATCCGGGAGAGGAACTGCTCCCCAATGTCCGGGTCATCGTGGGACCGACCTTCAGTTTCAGCGACACCAACGGGACCTTCAAGGTGTGGGACCTGCTTCCGTACGAGCCCACCAGCGTGACCGTGGACTCCACCACTTTGAGCTCACCGCTCTGGGTTCCGGCCTTCGCCAAGGTCCAGGTGGAGCCGTCACCCAACCGCTACCGCACCGTCGACATCCCGATTCTGCCTGGCGGCGTGGTGGAAGGCCGGGTCACGTCCCCCGACGGACGATCGCTGGCGGGGATCTCGGTG
>DASPUE010000024.1:0-2528 GCA_035623055.1 Gemmatimonadales bacterium | reverse complement strand
CCTCCTTGCCCTCCTCCCCCTCTTCACGTAAACTGCCCGCGCCATGATTCGCACCTCCCGCATCCGTGCGCTGGTCGCGGCGACCGCGATTCTGCTGAGCCCTGGTGTTCTGGCGCCTTGGCTGCAGCTCTCGCACGCCTGCCCGGCGGAATCGGCGTCCAAGGCAATGCCGATGGCCGGGCCCATGGGGACGCACCATTCGGACGGGGGGCACAGCGGGCACGCTCCCGGCCACCTGATCCGGTGCAGCTGCCTGGGCGCCTGTCACCTGCCGGCGCTGTTCGCGCCTACCAATAGCCTCACGATTACGGCCGGGGTCACGCAACTCGCGGGAACCGGCCTCCTTCCGGTGACGTCTGAGCGTCCGACGCACCTGCGACACACTCTCCCCTTCGCCCAAGCCCCTCCCGCATTCTCTTGAGCCGGATCAGCCGCCACTGTCAGGCGGCTTGAGCGATCCGGCCCCACGGGACCCGGTCCCGTTCCCAGTTCACCAATCAAGGCAGTGAAGATCACTCGTTCGGAGCTCCGCGGCGGATTGTGCCCCGGAACACCGTCGAGCGTCTCCTGCCGTCCCGGAACTGTCAGGGGGAGAGATGCGACGGACATTCATAGTGCTGATAGGACTCGCAGCCGGGATCGCCGGCTCAGCCGTGGCTCAGGGGACCGGTATCATCACGGGGACGGTGACGGCCCTGGAAAATGGTGCACCCCTCGAGGGGATTCGCATCACCGTTGAAGGGAGTCTGCTGTTCGCGACCACTAATGCCCGCGGGACCTACCGAATCATCGGGGTTTCGCCGGGGGAGCGGGTGATCGTGGCGAACGGAATCCGCCGGCAAGCGGAGCGAGTCACCGTCACGGTTCCGGTCGACGGCAGTGTCGCGGCGGACCTTGCCCTTAAGGAGATGGCCATCCCGCTCGCGGATCTGGTGGTCACCGCCACTCGCGAAGCGGAGCGGAAGGAAGAGATCCCGGCCACGATCGACGTGGTGGACCGGACGTCGGTGGATCAGACACGTCCTCACCATCCCGCCGAACTGATGAGCCAGGTCCCGGGGGCGCTGGTAGTGGACCTGGGAGGCGAGGGGAATACCATGGCGCTCCGCCAGCCGATCAACTACAAGCCGGTCTACGGCTACCTCGAAGACGGGGTACCGATCCGCTCCACCGGGTTCTTCAACCACAACGCGATGTACGAGGTGAACATTCCCGGCGCCGAGCGGGTCGAGGTGTTCAAGGGGCCGGCCTCGGCGCTGTACGGGAGCGATGCCATCGGGGGTGTCGTCAATGTGCTCACTCGGCCGCCCAGCGCCACGCCCAGCGTCGAGCTGTTCGCTGAAGGGGGCCGCTACGGCTACAAGCGCTCACTCATTTCGGCGAGCAACACGCTAGGGAGCGACGGGCTCCGTCTCGATCTCAATCTGACGCACTACGATGGCTACCGGGATGGCACCGAGCAGGCGCGGGAGAGCGCCAACCTCCGGTGGGATCACGCGCTGAGCGGGAGCAGCTCCCTCAAGACGGTGCTGGCGTTCTCCAACATCGACTCGCCAGGAGATGGCGGGTCCGACCTGAGCCGAGCCGACTATGAGAACCATCCGGAGACCAACTACACGCCGATCGCCTACCGGAAGGTGAAAGCGGCCCGGTGGTCGACCGGTCTGGAACACGTCACCGACAATTCGCGGTTCAGCATCACCGGTTACGCGCGGTACAACCTGCTGGAGCTCTTGCCCTACTGGCAGCTCACCTACGACCCCGAAGTGTGGAAGATCCACAACTACTCGGTGGGAATGCTGTTGCAGGGCCGGCGAGACTTCGAGCCGCTCCGCTCTCGGGTGACGGGAGGCCTGGATCTCGACTGGAGCCCCGGCGCCCACCAGAGCGACTCGATCACGCCGGTCGTGAACGGTTCGATCTTCAGCGACTATACCCGTTCGGCCAGGATCTACGACTACGACGTGACCTTCCGGGGGATCTCGCCGTACCTGCAGGCCGAGCTGTCTCCGGTGGCGCAAGTACGAATCACCGGTGGCCTGCGTTACGACCGCCTCGGCTACGACTACAGCAACAATCTCGGTGTGTTGGAGACCGGCAATCACCGCCGGCCCGCATCGACCACCGTCTGGTACGATCACCTCAGTCCGAAGCTGGGCGTCACAGTCGAGGTGACGCCGGCGGTAAGCGCGTTCGCTTCGTATCGACACAGTTTCCGGGTTCCTTCCGAGGACCAGCTGTACCGCCAGGGGTCGGCGGATAACACGGTGGATCTCAAGCCGGTACGGGCCAACAGCTACGAGGCGGGAGTGCGCGCGCGGGTCGCCGATCGGCTCTCAGTCGAGCTGTCGGCGTACACCATGACGGTCAAGGACGACATCCTGAGCTTCTTCAATACGGTGGATTTCAGCTCCCAGACGTCGAACGCCGGCCGAACCCGTCATCGGGGAATCGAAGCCGGAGTCTCGCTCGGCATCACCAGCTACGGCCGGATCGAGGCGGCGTACACCTACGCTCGCCATGAGTAC
>DASPUE010000023.1:0-9598 GCA_035623055.1 Gemmatimonadales bacterium | reverse complement strand
CCCTCCGGCAACGACCTCCGCGAGCACAAGGTCACGCTACCTCTGATCTACGCACTCGGTCGGTTCAGCTCCGATGCCCGCCGGGAGGTCATCGCCCTCATGGCGGCGCCCGAACCATCCGACGAGCAGATTGCGCGGGTGGTCCAGCGGGTCGCCGAGACCGGTGGGCTGGACTATGCCCGGGACCGGGCCCACCGGCTGGCCGACCAGGCCGAGCGGGAGCTGGATGCGTTGCCCCCGGGGTCCGCCCGCGATACCCTCCGTGACAGTATTACCTACGTCCTGGATCGGCGGCGCTGATGGCTAGCGGACCTCGTCGCCCCCTGTTCCACCTAGGGGTCCTGGTGGCTGGATTCATCCTGGGCGGTTTTCTCAATGCGCTAGTCAAAGCGGTGATGCCGGACAGCGTCGCCAAGCAGGTGTTTACATTTACGGCCAGCGCGAGTGTGGGCCCCGTGTCGCTCGATCTGCTGGTCTTCAGCCTTACTCTGGGGCCGTTTGCGGTGAACGTGTCGCCGCTCGCGATACTCGGCGTCCTGATCGCCTATTTGATCGCGCGCTCACTCTTCTAAGCTGGGGCAGCCATGTTCGGCAATCTTGGTTTCGGCGAAATCGTCGGCATTCTGGTCATCTGTCTGCTGCTGTTTGGCTCGAAGCGGCTCCCGGAGATCGGCTCCTCGTTCGGCAAAGGCATCCGTGAATTCAAGCGGAGCCTCAGCGAGGCAGGCGAAGCGGTAACGGGGAACGACACCCCTTCGACGCCGCCCTCCCGCCAGCTGGATCAGCGCAGTGGGCCTACCCCGCCGTCGGGCGGGGAGCCGAAGCGCCTCTCCCAGTAGCCTCGCCGCGCGGCTGGTCTGGAAATGACGCACCCTCCGGTGGGGGCCGCCGGAGGGTGTGTCGTTTGCTTTTGGGATCGAGCCGTCAGCTGCGCTGGCGAGTCTGTTCTGCCTCGGCCTGGGCGTCGGTCCGATAGATCGCCTCGCGCCGGTCGGTCACCTTCGCGGATGACTTGAGTGCGGCGAGATAGTTCCGGATCCGGTCCTGCCGTGCCAACTGGATCTGCTTGGCCCGGAACTCGTCGAGCTTCTTGAGGAACTCGGCGGAATCGGCGCCCTCGCGCTTCACCACCCGGAACACATACAGACCTTCGTCGGTGTCGATGAGCCCGCTCGTCTTGCCGATCGGGACGGCGAACGCAGCGCCGGCGAGCTTGGCATTGGGCAGCGGGGGACTGTTGCGCGGGAATGCCGGGAACTGCTGATGGGGCAGGTGCAGCGCCGTGGCTGCCTGGTCGAGGGTGCTTCCCTCGGCGATCCGCTTGAGCAGGTCCGCCCCGATCTTCCGGGCAACCTCGAACTTCTTCTGATTCTGAACCGCGAGCGCGACCGCGTCCTTCACCCGCTCGAACGGCGGCACTCCTTCCGCCTGCAAACTGTCGAGACGGAAGAGAAAATAGGCGTAGGACACCTCGATGATACGGCTGGTCTCGCCGACCTTGGCCTGGAAGGCCCAGACTCCCGCATCCGGGATCACCTGCACTCCCACCTGGACCCGGCTTCCCTTCTGTACGGGGTTGGCCTTGCCGAGGCGGAGACCGAGGTCCTTGGCGGCGGTGTCGAGGGCGGCCGGGTCGAGTTTCGATGCGGCCAGCGTCTCCAGGCTGTCGGCCCGGGCATCCAGCTGATCGCGGTGCTTGCCCGTGATCTCGACCGGGATCAGGATGTGACTCGCAGTCACCTTTCCACCGGCCCGCTTAGAAACCTTGATGAGGTGGTACCCGAACGCCGACAGGACCGGCTCGGACAGGGTGCCGATTGGCAGGCTGAACGCGGCGCGCTCGAAGGCCGGGTCCATCGCGCCCTTGGCGAATTCTCCGAGGTGCCCGCCCGTCTTGGCAGACACCGAGTCGGCCGACTCCCGCTTGGCGACCTCCTCGAAGGGGCTCCCCGCCAGGATCTCCTTGCGGAGATCGAGGGCCCGCTGGAGCGCGGCGGCACTGTCGCTGGCGTCGGTAATCCGCAGGATGTCGACGTAGCTCAGGTACGCAGTTGCCGGGCGTTTGAAGTCGTCATTGTGGCCCTCGTAGTACTGGCGCAGCTCATCGTCGCTCATCCGGACGGCCGAGTCTGGCACCACGTTGCGGGGGACGATGGCGGCCAGTTCGATGGTGGTCTTCTCGTTGGCATCCTTCCAGGCCTGCCAGAGCGCGGCGTCGGAAATGAAAATGTCGCCGGTCACCACCCGCAGCAGCTTGGACTGGCGGAGCTGCTCCCCGTATTGAGCCTCCAGGAGGGGGACGTACTGGGCCGCGCCGCTCGAGCGGATCCAGCGCTGATACTTGCCCAGATCGAACTTGCCGTCGGTCTGAAACTCCGGCCGCTTCACCAGCTCTGGCAGGGGGTTCTCGGCGATGGCGGTCGCGATCTCATCGGGCGTGACCTCGATGTCACGAGAGCGGTACTCCCGCTCCAGGCTCTGCTGCTGGATCAGGTTGTCCCAGACTTCGTTGCGGACCTCCTGGATCTCCTCGGCGCTCAGGGTGTGGCCTCCCTGGCGCTGCCGTTCCTCGACCTCGTTGCGGACCATCTGATCGTAGGACCGCAACGGAACGGACACCCCGTTGATTTCGCCCACGTTGCTGTGGCTGCCCCCGCGCACCTGGTCCCATGGGACCATGGTGAACAGGAACCCAAGCATCAGGACGATGAATACCGCCGCGGCGATCTTGAGGAAGAAGCTGCGAAAGACTTGCATCATGGTGTACAGCCCTGCGGCTTGGGGGAGACGCCCAAAAGAGGGCTAAGTGTAAGCCCGGCAACGCCGAATCTCAAGCCGAACGGCCGGCATACCTGTTGACAGTGCCCCCCGGTTGGTCTAATGTTTATCCAATCGCCACAACAACTTAGGTACAGAGCCCGGGATGCCACCAAACAGCGAAATCGAGAAGCTCGAGCGCCGTTGGAAGGAGAATCCCAAGGGGACGGTGTTTGCGCCGTATGCGGAGGTACTCCGCAAGCACGGCGATTACCCATTGGCAAAGGATATCCTCCGCCAAGGCCTTGAGTTGCACCCCGACCACATCCCCGGGAACATCGTTCTTGGGCGGTGCTGTCTGGATCTGGGGGAAGAGGGGCCCGCCGAGGCGGCGTTCGTACATGTGCTGGAGCTGGATCAGGAGAATGTCATCGCGCTGAAGGCCCTGGCGGACATCACTGAGCGGCAGGGCCGACTCATGGAGGCGGCCAACTGGCTAGGCCGGCTGGTTGCCGTGGACCCGAGCAATGACGAAGCCCGGGATCAGCTAGGCCGAGTCAATTCCGCGCGTGAGAAGGCCTCTGCCGCCCTGGCAGTGGCCCCGCCCCCACCGCCGCCGCCCCCCAGCGCCGAGACGACTCAGGTCGTGGCGGTAATCCAGCCACCGACCCCGAAGTCCCTCGAGCCTCCGTCCGCGATCACGGATACCGAGGAGATTCCCGAGATCAAGGTCGGGTCGCTCGACGCCGACGCGATCGATGAAGTTCTGAGTCCCTTCGACAGCGCGCCTTCCCTCTCTCCCGCCGCGGCAGCCCAGCCTGCGCCTCCGCCGCCGTTGGAGGAGCCGGCCGCGATAGCGGATCTCATGCCGGGCCACTTGGATCTCGCCGCCGCCGCCTCGGTCGAGGCCCAGCCGCTCATCGATCTCACCCCCGACGAAGCCTTCGTTCCCCCGCCGACGAGCCCGCCGAGCATCGCTGCGCCGGACATGTTCGCCGTGGGTGCCGAAGATCATGCGTCTATCGATCTCCGCTCGACCAACAGCGGCGAGTTCCAGTCCGCGGATGACAGTACCTCCTTGCTCGATCTCTCCCCGGCGGGCTCGGAGTTCCAGCAGGCGAACGCCTCGGAGGAGTTGCGCGTTTCGGGCACCACGCCGAGCGAATACCAGACCCCGAGCGGCGCCGAGGAGTTGTTGAAGGCGGTGCAATCCCAGGCCGCGCCGCCGGCCGCGCCACCGTTGATCGAGCCTCCGGCCAGCGAGGCCGTGCCGCCCGTCACCACTGGCTTCGCGGCGATCACCGTGATGCCGACCGAAGAACTGGCGACGCCCGCCTCGAAGGATGGCACGCCGGCCGAGCCTGCGCCGGCGATGTCGGTGGTCGACATGCTCGCGGCGGCCGGTAGTCCCACGTCAGGGCAGACCCTCGAACCGGCCGCCCCGGCCCCGCCGGACGAAAGGGCGGCACGGCCGAGCGAATTGCACCTCATTTTCCCGGATGACGCCGAGCCGGAGCCGCCGCGGGTGCGCCGCATCTCCGACGAGATCGGGGAGACCCCGCCGGCCGAGCCACCGGTTGGTGAGCCGGCGCCGGTGATGACGGAGACCATGGCCGAGTTGTACGCACGTCAGGGGCACTTGGCCGAGGCCTTGAACGTCTATCGGGTGCTCGCCGCCCGGCAGCCGAATGACAGCCGCATCGCCGTCCGGATCCGGGAATTGGAGATCTCGGTCACCTCCGGCGCGCGGCGCCTGTCCTATGTGGCGGTGGACACCGGGGGCGAGTCGGTCGAGTCGTTCTTCCGGTCCCTGATCGACGCCCGCCCCGCTGGCGGCGGGGCCCCCAACGAAGCTGGCCACACTGGATCGGCTGCGCCCACCCGTCCCGCGAACGACCCGCTCTCGCTAAGCGCCATCTTCGGCGAAGAGTCAGCGGCGACGCCGCCGGCCCCGGTGAATGACACGCCACGACCCAATCCCCCGGACTCGTTCTCCTTCGACCAATTCTTCGGCTCCTCGGGGGGTTCCTCGGGGACCGGCCAACAGCCGCAGCCGCCATCGGACGAGGACCTGGACCAGTTTCAGAACTGGCTGAAGAGCCTCAAGCGCTGATGCGGGTCGCGGTGCTGAACGGCCCCAATCTGAATCTGCTCGGCACCCGGGAACCGGAGGTGTACGGGCGCACCACTCTGGCCGAACTGGAGCAGCAAGTGCGCGCGGAGGCGGCCACGCTGGGGGTCGAACTCGCCTGGGTGCAGACCAACCACGAGGGCGCCTTCGTCGACGCGGTGCAGGCGCTTCGGGGCCAGGCGGACGGCGCGTTGGTCAATGCCGCCGCGTTCACTCACACCAGTCTTGCCATCCGGGACGCCTTCCTGGCGGTGAAGGTGCCGTTTGTCGAGGTGCACCTGTCGAACATCTTCGCGCGGGAGCCCGAGCGGCGGCACTCCCGGTTGGCCGATCTGGCGGTCGGGATTGTGGCCGGCTTCGGGCCGGCGGGCTATCTGATGGGCCTCAGGGCCCTCGTCGCCAGGTTGCGTGGCAGCTGATCGCCGCGAGGCGCGGCAGGCAGCGCTCCGGGAACGGTTGGGGGAACTAGGGCTCGACGGGCTGCTGGTACAGTCGCTCCCCAACGCACGCTATCTCACCGGGTTCACCGGCTCATCCGCGCTGCTGCTGGTACGGGCTCACGACACGACCCTGGTCTCCGATTTTCGGTACGCCGCCCAGGCCCCCCGGGAAGTGGGGGGTTCGGCCCGGGTCGAGATTGACCAGGTGAATGTGTGGGAGCGGCTCCGCCGGGTGCTCGCCGAGCGGCCCGGGGCGGCCATCGGATTCGAGGCGCACATCGCCACCGTTCGAGACCGGGAACGGTTGGAGGGGCTGGCGGCGACGGGGCGATTGGAACCGACCAGCGATCTGGTGGAGCGGCTCCGGGTCGTGAAGGATGACGAAGAGATCGCGGCCATCGGCACGGCGGCGCGCCTGGCTCAGGACGCACTCGCGGAACTGCTCCCCACGATCCGCCTCGGCGAGACCGAGTTGGCGGTTGCGGCTCGTCTGGAAGCGGGGCTTCGACGCCGGGGCAGCGAGTGGCACCCCTTTCAGACCATCGTTGCCTCGGGACCCCGATCGGCGCTGCCCCATGCCCGGACCAGCGAGCGCGCCATCGAGCGGAGCGAGTGGCTGCTGCTTGACTTCGGCGCGCAAGTGGACGGATACTGTGCCGACCTCACGCGGACCGTGGTGGTGGGCGGCCGGGCCGACGACCGGCAGCGGGCCGTGTACGACGTGGTGCGTCAGGCCCAGAAGCGCGCGATCGGAAGTCTGCGGGCCGGCCTCACCGGCCGTGAAGGGGACGCGCTGGCGCGGGACTACATCGCCCGGCAAGGTTACGGAGAGGCATTCGGGCATTCCCTGGGACACGGGCTCGGTTTGGAAGTGCACGAGGCGCCCCGCCTTTCCACGACGGCGGATACTCCACTCCCGGCCGGCGCGGTGGTGACAGTGGAACCCGGGATCTATCTTCCGGCCTGGGGAGGCGTGCGTCTGGAGGACGACGTCCGTCTCGGTCCGAACGGAGCTACGCTGCTGTCCGACAATAGCGTGGAGCTGGTGGAGCTGGTATAGAGGGAGGAGCGAGCGCGGCCCGGCGCGTCGGCGGCCACTTGGCCGTCTCCGCCGGACACCCCTGTGCGCTGAACGCCGAACCCCGAACCCTCGGCATCAATGAACGCCAAAGAAGCGCAGGAACTTGCCCGGCTGCTGGACAAGATGCCTGGCATCAAGAGTGTAGAGCTCAAGGACGTGCGGAAACTCGCGGAACTCCTGAAGGAGTTTCCCGAAATTGGATCGATCGAGCTGAAGGGGTTTTTCGACACCGGGATCGTGATGACCCGGACCGGGATGGCGCTCCCGGCGGCCGTCGCCATGGCAGCACCCGTTCCGGTTGCCCAGCCGGTGGCGAGCGTAGCCTCATCTGCGGCTTCCTCCGCGCCGGGCCCGACTGCGGCGGCGAGCGCGGCCTCTGCCCTCAAGGAGATCCGGTCGCCGATGGTCGGGACGTTTTACAAGTCGCCCGAACCGGGGGCCGAAGCGTACGTGAAGGTCGGCAGTCGGGTCACCTCGGGCCAGGCGGTATGTATCATCGAAGCGATGAAGATCATGAACGAGATCGAGGCCGAGTTCTCCGGCGTGGTGCGCGAAGTCCTGGTGGAGGATGCGCAACCAGTCGAGTTCGGCACCGTCCTCTTCCGAGTTGATCCCAATGGCTGACCCCACCGGACCGGCGGCGGTTTCACCCCCGTTCAACTTCAAGCAGGCTATTTCGCTCATGGTCCAGCGGAATGGCTCAGACCTGCACCTCAAGGTGGGGCGCCCGCCGACGATCCGCGTCAACGGCGACCTGCAAGCCCTGGAGATGCAGCCGCTCAAGCCCGAGGATCTCAAGCTGCTCGCCGAGCAGATCATGACCCCCAGGCAGGTCAAGGAGTTTGCCGAAAAGAAGGAGGCCGACTTCGCCATTGGCGTCCCGGGGGTCGGCCGGTTCCGGACCAACATTTACCAGCAGCGTGGCACACTGGCGTTCGCCTTCCGAGCCATCCCGTACGAAGTGAAGACCGTCCGGGAACTGGCGCTGCCGGAGGTGCTGGAAGAGATCTCGCTCAGGCCGCGCGGGCTGGTGCTGGTCACCGGTGTCACCGGCTCCGGCAAGTCGACTTCGCTGGCCGCGATGATCAACCATGTCAATCAGAACCGCCGGGTCAACATCATCACGATCGAGGACCCGATCGAGTTCCTGCACCGTGACGTACAGGCGAACATCTCTCAGCGGGAAGTGGGGAGCGACACCTTGGCGTTCGGGACCGCCCTCCGCCACGTGCTCCGACAGGACCCCGATGTGATTCTCATCGGTGAGGTGCGGGACCAGGAAACGCTGGACGTCGCCCTCAAGGCGGCCGACACCGGCCACCTGGTGTTCTCAACGCTACACACCACGGATGCCACGCAGACCATCAACCGGGTCATCTCCTTCTATCCGCCGCACCAGCACCAGGAGATCCGGTCGCTGCTCTCGACCGCCCTCGCGGCGGTGGTGTGTCTCCGCCTGGTTCCCCGGAAAGACGGCCGGGGCCGGGTGCCGGCGGCCGAAGTCCTGATCAATACCGCGGCCGTCGCCGACAACATCCGGGACATCGAGAAGCAGCTCAACATCCCGGACCTGATCGCGGAGGGCACCGAGGCGTACGGGATGCAGAGCTTTGATCAGTCCCTCATGAAGTGGTATCAGGAGGGCATGATCAGCTACGAGAGCGCGCTCTTCTACTCCACCAACCCCAGCGAGTTTGCCCTGCGCGCCTCGGGGATCAGTTCCGCCTCGGACCGGACCTTCAGCTCCGGCCTGCGCTCCAGCGGCGCGGCCGACCTCTCCACGGACCTGACTCCCTGATGTCCTCGCGTTCGAGGCGGTTCCCCCGCGCCGCCCGACTCGGCGGCCGGCGGCCCACGCCGGTGAGCGCCGCGGAGTACACCAGTGTTTAAGAAGGTGCTCATCGCCAACCGGGGCGAAATCGCGCTCCGGGTCATCCGGGCGTGCCGCGAGTTGGGCATCGAGACGGTCGCGGTGTACAGCGAGGCCGACCAGGAGTCCCTGCACGTGCGGTTTGCCGACGACGATGTCTGCATCGGCCCTCCCCCCGCGCGGCAATCCTACCTGCGCATCCCCAACATCATCGCCGCGGCGGAGATCACCGGCGCGGACGCCATTCACCCCGGGTACGGATTCCTCGCCGAGAACGCCGAATTCTCGGATACCTGCAAGGCCTCGGGCATCACATTTATCGGTCCGTCCGGCGACCAGATCCGGGCGATGGGCGACAAGGCCACTGCCAAGAAGCTGGCACAGGAGGCGGGCGTGCCGACTGTCCCGGGAACCCCGGGTACGGTGCAGGACATCGAGGAGGCGCTGAATCATGTGGAAGCCATCGGCTTTCCGGTGATCATCAAGGCGACTGCGGGCGGCGGTGGAAAGGGGATGCGGGTCGCGCTCGACCCGGAGCAGTTTGCGCAATCGTTCTCCCTGGCCCAGAACGAAGCGCTGGCGGCCTTCGGCAATGGCGAGGTGTACGTCGAGAAGTACCTGGCCCGGCCTCGGCATGTCGAGATCCAGGTCATGGGCGACACCCACGGCAAGGTGGCGCACTTCGGCGAGCGCGACTGCTCGGTTCAGCGCCGGCACCAGAAGCTGATCGAGGAGAGCCCCAGCCCGGCACTCAGCCCGGAGCTGCGGACCCGGATGGGCGAGGCCGCCGTCCGGCTGGCGTCGGCGATCAACTACGTCGGGGCCGGAACTCTGGAGTTCCTGCTGGACGAGGACGGCAGCTTCTATTTCATGGAGATGAATACCCGCATCCAGGTGGAACACCCGGTGACCGAGATGGTCACCAGCTTCGACCTGGTCAAGGAGCAGATCCGGGTCGCCGCCGGCGAACCGATCAGCTTTCGCGGGGAAGGGGGTCGGCTCCGCGGCCACGCAATCGAGTGCCGGATCAATGCCGAGGACCCCTACCGCAACTTCCAGCCATCCCCTGGACTCATCACCGCGTATCACCCCCCGGGCGGCCCAGGCGTACGACTCGATACCCACGTTTATGCGGGCTACACCGTGCCGCCGTACTACGATTCGTTGCTGGCCAAGGTCATCGTCCACGGCAATACCCGGGCGGAGGCCTTGGCGCGCATGGGGCCGGCGCTCGACAGCTTCATTATCGAGGGCGTGACCACCACCATCCCCTTCCTCGCCCGGATCATCCGCCACCCCGAGTTTGTGGCTGGCGAGGT
>DASPUE010000022.1:0-2597 GCA_035623055.1 Gemmatimonadales bacterium | reverse complement strand
GAGGAGATGGCAAAACCTCGATGCGGCCATGGTGCTCTTCAGCGCATGCCCGCACCGAGAGAAGGCCCAGACCCGTACCCTGGTTCTTGGTCGTGAAGAACGGCTCGAAGATGCGCTGCCGCAAATCCTCCGGAATGCCCGGCCCGGTGTCGTGAACCTCGAGCGCGGCCTGATTGCCGCTGGTGGTGAGCCGCACTTCGATTCGCCCCCGGCCCTCGGCCGCATCAGCCGCGTTGAAGATCAGGTTGAGCAGGCTGCGCTGCAGCGTCACCGGATTCACCACCGCGGTACAATCGACCAGGGTAGCCATGACTTCACAGTTCCGCACCCGTTCATCCGCCCGGGCGACCTTCACCCCTTCTTCCACCACCTGGTCCAATCGCACCTTCTCGGGTTGGCCGGGCGTCCGCTCCCGCACGATCGTGAGCAACCGCTGCACCAGCGCGCCGAGCTTGTCATGAACCCCCGACAGTTCGGCCACGGCTTGATCGCCGTCCGTCCCAAGGTCGGGATGGGTCTTCAGGGTATAGAGTCCCGCCCGGGCCAGCATGAGCAGATTTCCCATGTCGTGCGCCATGGAGGCCGCGAACAGGGCCGTCATGGCGTGGCGGTCGGATTCAAGTAACGCCTGCTGCTGCTGTCCGGCGCGCCGTTCCTGGGCCGCCGCGCGCCGAAGCAGGAAGAGTGCGAAGTAGAAGAACAGGCCTCCCGATAACAACACCAGGGCGAAGCCACGGGTCCGCTCGATCTGCTGCAGATGCTCGAGGGTATCCGCCTGATCGAAGGCCAGCTCGTTCGAGATCAGCACGAATGAGCCGGCCAGGATCACGTACACCACACCCAACAGCGTGGCGACGGTGAGCGGCCGATACGATCGTTGTCCGTCCGGCGGCCCGGCGGGAGGCGTGGGAGTTTCGCTCATACCATGTAGGACCGGGACGGATTTTGCTCTTTGAGGATCGGGCGGCCGATCGCGAAGGGCCGGATGTCGCTGGCCGTCCGTCCCTCCAGCGATAGCTCACTCAGGATCCGCCCGATGACCGAGGCGAACTTGAACGCATGGCCGGCCCCGATCGCGATGGCAATCTGCTCGTGGCCCGGCACGATATCGATCACGAAATCACGATCGGGCGTCAGGGTGTAGAGGCAGGTGCGTGCCAGGTGCACCGGTCCGAGGGCCCGGGGAAGATAGCGATGTGCCCACGCCTCGACCCGCGCCGAGTTGGCCGGGTCGGGCTCGAAGCTTCGGGTATCGGCGGTCACCGGCCGGCCACCGGCATCCTGGGCGATCTTGACCGCCGGCTCGCCGAATACGGGGAAGCCGTAGAAACATGGATCATCCATCCAGATCCATACCGGAAAGCGCCCCGGCTCGAACTCCTTCCGATGCGGCGAGGCGAAGTACGTGACCTGCTCCTGGGTGACCTCGAGTGGCAATGACACCCCGAGCATTCCCAGGACGGTGTTCGACCACGGTCCCGCCGCCACCACCAGGCGGCGGCAACGATAGGCGGCTTGTCCACAGCGAACCTCGACCTCGCCGGCGACGCTCCGGACCCCGGTCACTGGCGAGCGATCGACGAGAGTAGCGCCGTACTCACGCGCGAGACGCTGGTGGGCGGCATTGGCCCGGGCGGCCATGGCGATGCCGCCCTCGGGTTGGAAGAGGCCATGACAATCGTCCGTCAGGGTGAACTGGGGCCATCGCCGCATGATCTCCGCGGCGTCGAGCAGCTCGAACTCCACTCCTTCGACACGCATGCTGGCGATGTAGGGATCGAGGGGGATGGCACTCACCCGGGGCGCCACATCGAGTCCGCCAGTCTTGAGGATGCACGGGTCTCCCGCATCGGCCTCGACCATGGCCCAGGAGGCGTAGGCCCGCTTGGCGAGCCTGACATATGTTGCGGTGTGGTACGAGAGCCGGATGATGCGGGAATGATCCTGGGATTCGCCGCGGACATGTCCCAGCTCGAACTGTTCGAGCCCCAATACGTCGGCCTTTGCGGAGCGAGACAGCCAGTAGGCGGCGGCGCTCCCAAGGCCTCCCAGGCCCAGCACGATGTACTCGTAATCGGTACGCATAGAGGCCCTCAAGGTCGCCGGGCATCGCGGCGGGCGCCAGTGGAGCCGCCGATCCGCCCCCTTGACGGGACAGCCTGACGAGTGGACGTTAGTTCACGCCGTGAAACGCCATTCCACAAAATCAGGTCTGCGGGAATCCGGCGGGACCCAGTCGGTCACCCGGGCACTGGCGCTCCTCCGGAGCTTCAGCGACGCGCACCGGGCCTGGACGCTGGCGGATCTCTCCAGGTCGGTCGGCCTCTCCAAGCCGACGGCGCTCCGCTTGCTCGGCGCGCTGGAGCGGGCCGGCATGGTGCAACGTGATCGACCCGGTGGCGCCTACCGTCTCGGGCCCACAGCCATCGAGCTGGGTGTGCTGGCGCAGCGCTCCATCGACCTCCCGGCCTCGGCGCGAGACGTGCTGGAGCAGCTCGCCTCCGTCACCGGAGAGACCGCAAGTCTGGAGATGCTCGCGGGAACCGAGATCCTCGTCCTGGACGAAGTTCGCGGGCACTTGCGAGGCAGTGCCTCCG
>DASPUE010000021.1:0-3184 GCA_035623055.1 Gemmatimonadales bacterium | reverse complement strand
TCGAGGCGGGCACGGCGCCGAGCAGATTGCCGAACTCCGCCCCTAGCAGCAGGAACACCAGCGAGTTGAGCCCGAAGAGGAAGAGGTCCCAGACCGCCCGGCTCTGAATCCGGGACGCCGGCGCAACGATGGAGGAGAAGTGCTGGCGCAGATAGATCCCCCCGGCGACGCAGGCCAGAACCGCCGAGACGTGCAGGTACTCGCCCCCGATCCAGGCCAGGTAGGGCCCCAGCAGCGACAAGGCGGTTTCCGCCAGCGAATCCTTGGTGCGCCGTGCGGCCTGAACGATCAGCCATCCGACGAGCAGCCCCACCAGCACGCCGACGATGGCATCCACGAAGAACCGCACCACCAGCTCTCCGGGGCTGAAGGCGCCGGTGATGAGCGCGCCCACCGCTCCACGATAGAGAATCAGCGCCGAGGCATCGTTGACCAGGCTCTCCCCCAGCAGAATGCTGATGACCCGGCGGGGAATCGGCAGGCGCTTGAGGATGGACTCGGCGGCCACCGCGTCGGGCGGGGAGACGATCGCACCCAGCGCCACCGCCGCGGCCCAGGGGATGCCCGGCAGCAGGTGGCGGGCGACGATGGCGACCACGAGGGTCGTGACCAGCACCAGCCCGATGGCCAGAAGCCCGATGGGCCGCAGGTTGGCCTTGAAGTCGCGATACGAGGTAAAGAATGCCGCCGCCCACAGCACCGGCGGCAGAAACACGAAGAAGACCAGGTCGGGACTGACGCGGAGCGCCTCCGCGCCCGGCACCAGGCCCACCAGCAAGCCGGCCAGGACCTGCAGAATGGCAGTGGGAATCGGAAGCCGGCGCCCGAGGGCCACCAGCAGGATGGAGACGATCGCGAGGGCGACCGCCAGCAGGACCGGTTGAGCTCCGTTCATCCGGACAACTTAGAGGTCCGATGTCGGGTCAGGCCAGCGGCGGGCGCCGGAGCATCTCGCCCGGCGCGGGGACATATTTGATCTGGCACGCAAACCCGCGGCTGGGTCATCACCGAAAGGAGTGCAAGCCATGAAATACAGCTGGCGGACGGAGTGGCCGCTCTGGCTGATCCTAGCGGCGATGTTCCTCATTGCGGTCCTGGCATGGAACGCGGTTCCCGATCAGATCCCCGTCCACTGGGGGCTCAGGGGAGAACCCGATCGCATGGGCGGGCGGTTCGAAGGGCTGTTCATCCTGCCGCTGGTGTCGCTGTTCATCTACGGGGTGCTGCGGATTGCCCCCCGCATCGACCCGGCTCGCGCCAACTACGATGCCTTCGCCGGCGCCTACGCCACGGTCCGCATCATCGTCCTCGCCGCCCTACTGGCCGTCCAGATCGTGACGGTGCTCGCGGCGCTGGGTCGCCCGGTGAACATTAGCGGGGTCGTCCCCCTCATTCTCGGGGTGCTTTTCGTGGGACTCGGAAACGTGCTCGGTAAGCTCCGCCCGAACTGGTTTATCGGCATCCGGACACCCTGGACCCTCTCGAGCCGGCGCTCGTGGGACCGTACCCATCAGGTGGGCGGATGGCTGTTTCTGGTCTTCGGTGTGCTTCTCATGGCCGCCGCGCTGGCTCGCGAAGCCTGGATGCTGGTGACGGTGTTCAGCCTCTTCGGAGTGGGCGTGATCGGACTGGTGGTCTACTCCTACGTCGAGTGGAAGCAGGATCCCGAGAAGACGCCTCCCTCCTCCGAGCGCCCCTGATCCAGCGGGCCTACTCGAAGCGCAGCGCGGCGAGCGGATTGAGAAGCGAGGCCTTGCGCGCGGGGAAGACGCCGAACCCGATCCCCACCAACACGGACACGCCGAAGGCGATAGGCGTGGCGGCGCCGGGCACTACATAGGGCACATGGATTACGCTGGCGACTGCGAACGCGCCGGCGAGTCCCACCGCGATCCCGATGAGACCGCCCAGTGCCGAGAGGATGGTCGCCTCCACGAGGAATTGGGCGAGGATGTCGTCGCCGCGGGCGCCCACGGCCAGCCGGATGCCGATCTCCCGGGTCCGTTCCGTCACCGACACCAGCATGATGTTCATGATCCCGATGCCGCCCACCACCAGTGAGATGGCGGCGACGCCGGCCAGCAGCGCAGTCAGAATCCGGGTGACGGAATCGAGGAGTGCCTCGATCTCCCGGGGGTCCCGCACCCCGAAGTCGTCCTCCTCTCCCGGAAGGATGTGGCGTCGCTGGCGGAGGATGCCGGTGATCTCATCGCGCGCCGCGTCGATCCGGTCGGGGGCGATCGCGGCCGCGATGATGTAGCCCATCCTGTCGCCGCCCACCAGGCGCCGGGTGAACGTCGTATACGGGAGGAACAGCACGTCATCGCGGTCGGCGCCGAAGGCGGCGCCCTTTTCTTCCAGCACCCCGATGACCCGGCAGGGTGCGTTGTGCACCCGGATTTCCCGGCCGATGGGATCCTGCCCCGCGAACAGCTCGTCGCTCACGGTGTGACCGATCACGCAGACGGCGGCGCCCACGCGATCGTCCTCCAGCGAGGGCAGCCGGCCGCGATCCACCCCCCACTGCCGGATCTCGAAATAGCCAGGCGTGACCCCGGCCACATTGGTCGTGGCATTGTTGCCGCCGGCCACGACCCTGAGCACCCGCGCGTTCGCGGCGGAAAGGAGACCTACGTCGCGGGCTCCCCGGTGGATGGCCTCGAGGTCACCCTGGGTAAACAGAGGAACCCCCAGCGCCGTGGCGCCGAACGTCCGGGAGGACGCCCCCGGAATGACGATCAGCATGTTGCTGCCGAGGCCGGAGATGGTTTCCCCCACGTAGGCGGTGGCCCCGCGCCCCATCGACTGCATCATGACGACGGCGGCGACCCCGATCACGATCCCCAGCGTGGTCAGCAGCGCCCGCATCTTGTTGCGGAGCAGCGCCGCCGTTGCGAGCCGGGCACTCGAGAGCAGTGTCATGGGCGCTTCCGCCCGGAGTCTGACACGATTCGCCCGTCACGGAACACTACCTGGCGCCGGGCATACGCAGCGCAGTTGGCGTCGTGGGTGACCATCAGCACCGTGATGCCACGCTCGCGATTGAGCCGGCTCAGGAGCTGCATGATCTCGGCCCCCATCCTGGAGTCGAGGTTGCCGGTGGGCTCGTCGGCGAGCAGCACTTCGGGGTCATTGACGATCGCCCGGGCGAGCGCCACCCGCTGCTGCTCCCCACCAGACAGCT
>DASPUE010000020.1:0-3567 GCA_035623055.1 Gemmatimonadales bacterium | reverse complement strand
GGGCGGGTCATGAAGGAGACTGGCGCCAACGGGGTGAAGCTCGAAGGGGGAGAGGCGATGGCCGAAACCATCCGCGCGCTGGTGCGGGTGGGAATTCCGGTGATGGGACACATCGGGCTAACCCCGCAATCCGTGCATCAGCTGGGCGGTTACCGGGTGCAGGGCCGGGATCCGGCCGGCGCTGACCGCCTCCGTTCGGACGCGAAATTTGTCGAAGAGGCGGGGGCCGGCTCCATCGTGCTGGAACTGGTGCCGAGCGCCCTCGCGCGCGAGGTGAGTCGGTCGCTGGCGATCCCGACCATCGGAATCGGGGCCGGCCCGGGATGCGACGGCCAGGTCCTGGTACTGCACGACATGCTCGGACTGAACCCGGGCTTCTCCCCCAAGTTCCTGAAGAAGTACGCCGAGCTGGCCGGCACGGTCCAGGACGCCGCGCGCGAGTTCGCGGACGACGTCCGCGCCGGCCGGTATCCGGGGAAAGAGCACAGCTTTGATTGACGCGCGCTCCGGCCGCGCCGTTCCCGCCCGTCCGAGCACCCGCCAGTGAAGGGCTGAGCCGCTCCTCCATGCATGAATTCACCGCGGTCCCCCCGCTCCGAGATTGGCTCAGCGGGCAGCGAGCCGCTGGCCGCCGCATCGGGCTGGTGCCCACCATGGGCGCGCTGCACGAGGGCCACCTGTCGCTCGTGGACGTCGCGCGCCAGCATAGCGATCTCGTCGTGCTGACGATCTTCGTCAACCCGCTGCAGTTCGGACCGGGCGAGGACTTTCAGCGCTATCCGCGCGACCTGGCGCGGGACCGGCGCCTGGCGGAGGCGCGCGGGGTGGCGGCCATCTTCTCCCCCGAAGTGGCGACCATGTATCCGCCAGGGTCCGAGACCCGGGTGGTCCCGGGGGCCACGGCCGCGCGCTGGGAAGGCGAGATTCGTCCGGGGCATTTCGAAGGGGTACTCACCGTCGTCGCGAAACTGTTTCACATCGTCGAGCCCGCGGTCGCGGTGTTCGGGCAGAAGGACATTCAGCAGGGCACCCTGATCAAGCGGATGGTGGCCGATCTCGACGTGCCGATCTCCATCGTGATAGCACCGACGGTGCGCGAGCCCGACGGTTTGGCGTTGAGCAGCCGCAACGCCTATCTGGATGCGGAGGGACGACACCAAGCCCTCGCGCTCAGCACGGCGCTGAGAGTGGCAGCGCAACTTTGGCAGGCCGGAGAGCGCGACAGCGCCACACTCGAACGCCACATGAGGGAGCAATTCCGCATGTTCTCAGGAGTTACGGTGGACTATATTGCTGTCGTCGAGCCGGATTACCTCACCCCGGTCAATACTGCCGCTACTGGCACGATCATCGCGGTGGCGGCTCGTGTAGGCTCCACTCGGCTTCTCGACAACCTCATCCTCGGCACGGAGTTCCGTTGAGCCTGATTCGCGAGACACGATCCACCCCATCGGGGCTCAGGCCGACCATGCCCGAATGGGCCGTGGTGTCGCCCAAGCGACTCGAGCACATCGAGCGTGTCGCGCGCCTGGTGCTGCACTGGGCCGAGGAGATGGGAGTGCCGGACAGCGAGCGCAACCGCTGGCTCCGGGCCGTCTGGCTGCACGATGCGCTCCGCGATGCGCCGATGGACGAGCTGGAACGCTGGGCCCCGTCCGTGCCGGGGCCCGCCGCGCTTCGGCACGGTCCCGCCAGCGCCGCGCGGGCCAAGGCCGATGGCGAGACCGATCGCGGGGTGCTCGATGCGGTGCGCTATCACAGCGTCGGGCTCGCCGAGTGGGACATGGTGGGACGCACGCTGTACTGCGCCGACTTCCTGGAGCCGGGAAGGGAACACCTGAATAACGAGCGCCCCGCGCTCGCGGCCCGGTTTCCCCAGGATCCGACGGGCGTGCTGCGGGAGGTAGCGAGCGCCCGAATCCGCCACGCGGTCGCTTCCGGCTGGCCCCTTCCCGATCCCTCGGTACGCTTTTGGAACTCGCTGCTCGGACGCGCCGCGGGCTGATCGCCGGCGCTCTTCTTTCCGTTTTCATTCTGCTGCTGCTGCTCGCCCGGTCGCTTCGCCACGACCGCGTGGAAGGGCACGCGTTCGATATCCCGGATACCCGCCACCCGATCGTGGTCGAGGTCTTGAACGGCAGTGGGCGCTCGGGTCTGGCTCGGCTGGGGGCCCGTCGGCTGCGGCGGATGGGGTTCGATGTGGTGTACTGGGGGAACGCCGACTCCCCCGACGTAGACACCACCCGGGTCCTGCTTCGCCGGGGCGAGCCCGACCATGCTTCAGAGGTCCGAGGCGCGCTCGGAGTCGGCACCGTGGCGAACCGGATCGACACGCTGCGCCGGGTGGACGTCACCGTGATCCTCGGTGCGGACTACCAGCCTGACGAGGGCGGGCGACCCTAGCTCGCGTCAGGCGGGGTGGGGGGCCCATCCCAGGACCAGATCCATCACGTTGGTGCCGGTCATCCCGGTCTTGAACAGGTCGCCTGCTGCCGCGAGGGCGTCGTAGCTGTGGTGGGTCTGGAGGTCGCGACCGGGATCGCGTCCCGCGCGGCGAATGCGCTCCCAGGTCTCGGAATCGGCGTAGCCGCCCGCCGCGTCGGTGGGGCCGTCCCGGCCGTCGGTGCCGGCCGCGAGCAGAGTCATCCTGCTGGCCCCGGAGCCGGCCATGGCCTGGGCGGCGGCGAGGGCCAGTTCCTGGGAGCGGCCGCCCCGGCCGGGGTGGGGACCCAGGGTCACGGTGGTTTCGCCGCCCCAGATCAGGACTGCATCTTTATTCACTGCGGTGTCTTGCGCTCCCGCCACTTTTGTAGCATGATAGTCGCGGAGAGTGGATGCGAGACGGCGGCCTACTTCGGCCGCTTCGCCCGCCAGTGCGGCATCCAGCAGCAGCGCGTTCAGTCCGAGGTTGTGCGCCCGCGCGGCGGCGGCTTCCAGTGCCAGCCGGTTGCTGGCGATCAGGATGGCTTCGGCGGTCCGGAACGCGGGATCCTGGGGCTTTGGGGTCTCGGGTGCGGCGCCCCGGAGGACGGCTTCGAGATGCTCGCGGAGCCCAGTCGGCACTCTCTCCCACAACCCGGCGGACCGAAGGGCAGTGCGCACCTCTCCGGCGGTAGACGAGTCCGGGACGCAGGGACCCGAGCCGATGGAAGGGAGGTCGTCGCCAATGACGTCGGAGATTGTGAAATTTTTCACGTGAGCCGGAGCGAGGGCCGCCGCGAGTCGTCCGCCAGCCCAGCGGGCGAAGCGTTTGCGGATCCGGTTCATCGCCGTAATATCGAGTCCGGAGCCGAGTAAGAGGCGATACAACGCGGTGAGATCGTCCGGTCGGAGTCCCGCGAGAGGGGCCCCGATGAGGCTGGTTGTGCCCCCGGATAACAGCACCCAGACCTCGTCCCCGGGACGGACCCGGGCCACCGCCTCGCCGAGCAGTTCCGCTGCCGCGAACGACTTCGGGCCGGGCTCTGGATGGTCACCCAGCGCGACCGCGAGCCGCGGATGAGGCGAGGTCGACGCCTCGGGGACCACCAGTACGCCGCCGGCGGGTGCCGCGCCCCGGGCTTCTAG
>DASPUE010000019.1:0-9787 GCA_035623055.1 Gemmatimonadales bacterium | reverse complement strand
CGTCGCCCAGCCGCCGCCCGCCTCGACGATCAAGGCGATCAAGGGACTGACGACACCAATCGACGACTTCGACGTCAGGGGGAGGGAGGTCTACTGGCTGTGCCGGAAGGGATTCAGCGAATCGCTGGTTCCCGCCGGGCGCCTGGAACGGGTGCTGGGGGCCCAGGCGACGTTCCGCAGCCTCAAGACCATTCACCGGCTAGTGACGAAGTACCGGCTGACAACCGCGGATGGCGCATGACCCAGGGACCGGGGGGCCTCGACCCCAATTACGTCTTCAACGAGCTGATGCCGCTCTTGGCAACCGTCACGGTGATGGGCACGGCCGCGCTCTGCCTGCGATGGCTGTTCCGAACGCCCGTCGGTGAGGCCATCGCCCAGCGAATCCGGGAAGGGCGCCGGCGGGGCAGGCCGGGAGCCATCGACGACGCGACTCGCGCCGAGCTCGAGGAACGGATGGCGGAGCTGCAGGAACAGGTCGGGGAGCTGGCGGAACGTCTCGACTTTACTGAGCGCCTCCTCGCCGCGCAGCGACAGCGACAGGTGGAGCCGGGCCTACAATAGAGGCGGGTTATCCGCCTTCACGGAGAATTCAGATCCCCTTAAGGGGAGGCACGTTCGATTGACAGCGATCCAGCAATGCTCACCTGTACCGGGGTCCCACCATGGCTTTTCGCACCGGCGTTTACATCGTCCCAACCAGTAGATGGTACATTGAGCGGACAGTCTGGCTGATCGCCGGCATCGTCCTCCTCGCCGCGACATCTCTGGCCGCCTTCGTCCACCCGTTGTGGGTTCTCCTGGTGATCGCCACCGGGCTCGCGTCGATCACCGTGGCGTTTACGGGCTTCTGCATCGTTGGCAACATTCTCCGCCTGTTCGGTTTCACCCCTATGCTGGGTGACCCGAAGCGACCTGACCTCTATTTCCTGCAGACCGACAGCTGGTACCTGGAGCGCCGCATCTATCTGGCTGTGGGCATCAACATCTCGATCGCCTCCATCTTGTCGCTGGTCTGGAGTCCATGGTGGCTGGCCTTCACCGGATTCGTCGGAGTCGCCATGGTGTGGTTTGCCGGCACCGGCTACTGCATCATGGCTAACGGGCTCTATTGGCTCGGTGCTGAGCCGAGACTGGCTCCCGAGGCGGGGAAGAGCTGCCCAGCTTCCGCAGGCCTCGGTCATCCAGAAAGGGTCTGACTCCTCCAGGACCCACGGCAGGTCCTCCGACTCACGGGCCCGTTTCCACGACCGGAAACGGGCCTTCTGGTTTTCCGGAATGGCCGCCCTCTTCCAGCCCTGGGGCGCGAGGTTACCTTGGCCAGCGCATGCTGGCGCCGCCGGATCGATGTCGGGACGCCATTCCCCCGTGGAGGTGGAGATGTCAGGCGTCTTTCCTGGCCGGATGATGGCGGAACTCGACGGACACCTCCGATCGGGAACTCCAGCAAGCTCGAGCTGACCCGTGCGCCCCGTAACCGTGCTCGTCATCCTACTGACCCTCGCGGCCGGGTCGCTTGCCGGCCAGCGGCAGCCGATTCGCCACCAGGCGGAATCGACCGTCAACCTGACACCCGCCTCGGCGGACTGCGGGTCTCAGGTGGCGATCGTCAATCGCGCGTACCGGACGGCCTTCCTGCTCGATACGGCAGGGAACAGCCACGACATACTTCTCGCCGAAGAGGTGACGTCCAAGGGTTGTCTCCACTCCGAGGGACTGGAAAGCACCGTGCGGGTGACCGCGTGGATCGATCCGGCGCGGAGTGAGAGCAGGCCGGCGTGGACTGCTTCCGCCAAGGGCGATGTGGGCGAGGTCGAAGGGGACTTCTACCGGGTCACCGCCCACGGATGCTGCGATGTGGAGGATGCCTACAGCTACTTCTCGTTGCTCACCGGGCGGCTGGTCGCGGTGTCCAGTCGCCCGATCCTCTCAGTTGAGGCACCCAACACCCCATTCCGCCGGGTGTTCGGCGTCCTGGACGAGTCGAGCGCCGTTCCCCTGGCGCCGCCAGTGATGGCCGCGAACGCAGCCGCCTTTGTGTGGTACGGGCCACGAATCGGGCCGGGGAGCAGAGTTGCGATCGTCCCGGAGGACTCCTCCTACTATCGGCTGGCCGCGATGCGGTTCATCAGCAGGGATCTCAAACCCGACGAGTCTGATCTCACCCTGTGGAGTCACAATCAGGAGAAGACTCCCGATGCCCTGAGTGATTTCAGCCTGGTAATCGATCTGGCCGAAGAGAGTGGAGACGAACGCCTGCTGCACGTCGAGATCCCGGTGTCGCGGGACCGGCTGGACCTCAAGGCCGCAGTGGTGCCCAAGGGGGTGCAGCTCGTTCCGCTCGGCGCTCAGTAGCGCAACGGCCGACGAGGTGTTGCCCTGTGCCCATGCGGCATCTGCATCACAGCGACTATCGAGAGGCTTTCCGGGAGGTTCAGGTCCGGCAGCTCCGGGCCCTGAAACTGGTGGGGGTCGCCACGCCGCTCCTGCTGCTGCTCTGGCCGAGCGCCTCTGCCTGGAAGCTCCCCGCGATCACGGCGTTGGTCGCATGGTTCGTTATCTATAGCCGCCGGAACTGGCGTTGCCCGCAGTGCCGGGTGCCGCTGCCGTATGGCCGGGTCCCCGCGGAATTCACCTGTCCGCGCTGCGATGCCTTGCTTGCCTGGGTGCACCGGTCCACGTGATGCACCCTTGCGGGGAGGCCTTTCGGAGGATCAGTTATCCGGGTCCGAACTTGCCAGCTTCCTTCGTGCCCATGCGGCGGTTGCAGCTGCAAGCCGCCTGCATCGAGTCCACCTCCTGCACGGGAGATCTCGCCATGCGCGCCCCGTCATTCCTCCTGTTCGCCGGCCTGATCGCGCTCCTGTTCGGGCTGGGCTTCCTGTTGGTCCCGATCTCGGTTCTCTCCCCTTACGCGGTGACCACCGACGCCTCCGGCCTCCTGTTGGCGCGCTTTTTCGGGGCGAGCCTGGTGGAGCTCGGCCTTATGCTCATCCTGGTCCGCCATCTGCTCGACGCCTCCGCGATGCGGGCCATCAGCATGGGAGGCGCCGTCGGGTCGCTTCTGGGACTGGCAGTGGCGGTCACGGGACAGGTGACCCATCTGGTGAATGGACTGGGATGGAGCTCGGTCGCGATCTACGGTCTGCTCTTCATTGGTTTTGCCTCGTTCGCCTTCGGGCGGGGAGGCGCGTCCTGAAACACCGCGTGCGGAGGAGGGCTGGGGCCATGCGGATGACAGGCGCGCTGTGGTCGTTGGTCGCCGCCGTCGGGTTCCTCGGGCTTGGTCGCGAGGCCCGGGCCCAGGAATCCCGGCCCCCGAAGCGATGGGAAGTCGCCATGGTGGAACGGGGCCAGTACGGCCTGGCATTCGATCCGCAGCGACTCACGGCTCAGCTCGGTGACACCATTCGGTTCATTCAGCGGGGCGGACTTCCCCACAATGTTCGTTTCCGGAGCATGCCGGATGGAGTCGAGTTGGCCGAGGCGGGGGAGAGTCCGATGTTGACCGCGCCTGGCGCTGTCTGGGACCTGCTCTTGGACCGACGGTTCCGTCCCGGGAAGTATTTCTATGTCTGTGTGCCTCACGAAGTGATGGGGATGGCGGGGATTCTCTACGTGCAGGGCACGGTGGAGGATTCCTCTCGCGCGGGCGACCACGGTACCTGACCACTGTGGGTCTGCCTGACAGGATCCCGGTGGGCTCCGGGCGGCAACGTCTGGCTCAGCATTGTCAGTCACGAGCGAGAGCGATCTGGTGGCAATCAGGGCGCGCAGGCCTGCCTCTGCTCTGCCTCCTGGGCTGCACCCATTCGGGCGCGAGTCCGCCGTCTCCGGAAGCCGCTCTGGCCGGGTGTTATGTGATCCTGGGCGCACAATCGACCGGCGACGGCGAGCTGGAATTGCTCTTTCCCTCGTTCTTCGCCCTGGATTCGCTGCCCGCGCCGGCCGCGGCGATCCCCGGTCGGCGGGTCTTGCTGCCTCGGGACGACATGGCTCGGCGCGCCGGATCCTGGTCCTGGTCGCTCGGCGAGCAAGCGGTCGTAGTGCAGGCCGTCGGCACAGGTGAAGGATGGCGGCTGGAGATGCACCTGTCGTCCACGGACTGGACGGGAGTTCTGACTGGGTGGGCGCCCGGCACGACGGCAGGGTGGAACCTGAACGGTCGTCGAGTGCCCTGTCCGAGGGGGATGGTGCCGGCCGCGATCTGACAAGGCGCCGGCCGAAAGCATGCGTTAGCTTGAAGCGACAGTCGCCCTTTCTCCCGAGGGTCCGCTATGTCTGTTTTTTCAGCTGCCGGGTTCCTTGGAGCCGCCGAGGCCGACGCGTATACCGCGGCGCTCCTCCATCTGGTGGGCACCCAGAACCCGCTGCAGATATTGCGGGAGACGCCGGCTGCCTTGCGGAGCGCGCTGGAACGCATCACTCCGTCGCAGCTCGATACACCGGAAGCCGTGGGGAAATGGTCGACTCGCTTCGTTATCGGGCACCTGGCCGATTCGGAGCTGGTCGGTGCCGTTCGAATCCGGATGGTCCTGGCACATGACCGTCCCAGCCTCAGCCCATACGATCAGGACCGGTGGGCCAGCCGGCTGCATTACGACAAGACCGATGTGCACGAGGCGGTCGAGCGGTTCACCGTCCTGCGCAAGGCCAACCTGACGCTGTGGGGGGATGCCACGCCGGCGGAGCTGGCGCGAGTTGGCGTTCACGCGGAGCGCGGAGAAGAAAGTTTGGACAAGATGCGGCGCATCTACGCCGGTCACGATCTGGTGCACCTCCACCAGCTGTCCCGCATCCGGATATGTGTGACCGGTCAGTGATCCCTGGGTATGCCGGGGACTGCTCCATGATTTACGCGATGGCTCACCCGAGGGCGCACCGTTGTGGCGGGCCCCTCGTTCGGCAGGTGCATCGCGCAGCCATGCTGGCCCCGGCTCGCGCGGCCGCCCTTGCCCATACTGCAGTGTTCACCCACCCAGGTCCCCCTCCTGGAGGTTTCTTGTGCGCAAACGTACTTCCCGAGCCACCAAGCGCCGCAAGACGCTCCGGGTGGCGCTGCCAAAGGCCCGCATCGGGCGCCGCTTGCCACCTGGCATTGTCCGGCTCGACTACCCCCGTGCCCGGGGCTACGTGGTCCGCCTTAGCTATCGTCGTACGGCGAGCGGGTGGCGCCCGCGCTTTCACGCATATTTCGGCGACTCCCGCTACGGTGGGAAGGCCAAGGCCTTCGCCGCGGCCCAGGCCTGGCTCAAGGCGGTGACCCGGACCGGGCGCGCGCCGGCACGCGGCGCAGCGTAGGCTAGCAGACAGCACGCAGAGACGGGAGCACTCAAGGAGGGTCGATGGCCAAGCGGCTGCAGGTGTACGAGACAGACGCCATCACGGTGACCTTCGATCCGAATCGGTGCATCCACTCCGGCAATTGCGTCCGCGGACTCCCTGCGGTGTTCGACGTCACTCGGCACCGCTGGGTCCGCCCGGAACTCGCTTCCCCCGAGGACGTCGCCGCCCAGATCGATCGGTGCCCGTCGGGTGCGCTGCAATATCAGTGGCCGGAGCACAAGTCTTGAATGTCCCCTGCCGGGTCACACTTTAGGCTCGGCCCGACAGTCCGCTGACTCCAACCGGGAGCCTCTCATGGCAGAAAGCGTCTACAAGGTCATCGAGCTGATCGGTACCAGCACCAAATCATGGGAAGATGCGGCGACCGCCGCGGTCAAGCGAGCTGCCAAGACCCTGCGCGACCTGCGGGTGGCGGAGATCTCCCAGCTCGATATGCAACTCAAGGATGGGAAGGTCGAGAGCTTCAGGGCCAAGGTGAAGGTGTCATTCAAATATGAGGGAGCCGACTGACGACAGGACGTCGGCGCTCGCCATGAGGATGTACGACATCGCGGTCACGACCATCGATGGGAAGGCCACCACTCTCGGCGAGTACCGTGGCCAGGTGCTGCTCATCGTCAATGTGGCGAGTCAGTGCGGCTTCACACCGCAGTATGAGGGGCTGGAGGTGCTGTACCGCCGTCACCGCCAGGAGGGGTTCGCCGTCCTCGGCTTTCCGTGTGACCAGTTCGGCCACCAGGAGCCGGGGACGGAGGCGGAGATCCAATCCTTCTGCACCCGCACCTATGCAGTCACCTTCCCGATGTTTGGAAAGATCGAGGTGAACGGACGGGGAGCGCACCCGCTCTACCGGCTGCTGCGGCGGTCGGCGCCGGGCATCTTCGGAACCACCGCCATCAAGTGGAACTTCACCAAGTTCCTGGTGGGCCGAGACGGCAAAGTCCTGGAACGGTACGCACCGACGATCACACCGGATGAGATTGAGCCGGACATTGTCCGGGCGCTGGGTATGAAGCGGGTGGTGCGGAGTAGCAAGGGCTAGTTAGGCGGCTGTAAACCACCTACATGCAAGACCTAGCCACACCCTCCGACTTCGCTGCTTCGCGACGCCGCCTTGCCGACGTCACAACAATTGTGGTGTTCACGTTCCGCATTCTCACCTTTGCCGGTCTCCTTCTAGTACTCGGCGTCAACTGGAGTTCGACAGGCGCTGAGTTCTGGCGGTCGTTCTTCCTGGCAGTCGCGATCGGGGTGGTCTTGGGCCTGATCGCAGCGATCCCCGCCTACTTCGCCGAGCGCAAACGGGACCCTTCCGCGCTTCGCAGAAAGGTGACCGCTATCCTTTCGACCGGAGCGGGCTTGCTGCCACCTCCCCCATCCGACGCATATGCCCGACTACTCTGCGCGGTGGCACTTCCGGAGAGACAGTTCGTGGGTGGAATGCTCTATGTGACGCCAGCAGGACTAACTTTCCAGCCTCACTTCGGCCCACGTTCCTGGTGGCGCCCTCAGTCTCGGGCGATTCCCCGGAGCTTCCCCATCGGGCCACCTGGGTCCATCGTGCTATCACCGGGTTTCTTTCCGAGCCCACGACCTCGACTGGCGCGTATGCTCGGTCTCGCGCCTTCTCAGCCTCATCGTGCGCAAGTCCGGTGAGGAGGAACGGATCCCACTGAGCAATATCATGAGCGTGAGCAGCTCCACTTACATGAACCCACAGCGGGTCACACTTCGGTTGGTACGGCCAGGGCGTTTCGGTCAAGACGTCGCCTTCGCACCCACTCGCCCTCTCACTCTGAATCCTTTTGCCATCAATCCGCTCGTTGAAGACCTGATTGTTCGGGTCGATCGCGCCCGATCACAGCGCACGGGCTAACCAGCGGGACAGGCCTGGGGAGGTACTCGGCACTCAATACTCGGTACTTATCCGATCTCCACCCTCACAACTCGCTACTCGCCACTCGCCCCTAGTTCCTCCCCCTATTGATCAACACCCCCACCTGCCCCGTCCCGTCTGTCACCGCGAGATCCTCCCAACCGTCGCCGTTCAGGTCCGCGGCCACCAGGTGCGTCGGCCCGCCCTCCGCGCGGATCGGCACCCCGGCCGCAAACCGCCCGTCGCCCAGATTGCGGAGGAAAAGGATGCGGTTCTCCGACGGCTGTGCCACCAGGAGGTCGGTGTCGCCGTCGTGATCGATGTCCAGCGCCACGATGTCGGTGCCGGTCACATTGAGCCAGACGGGGTTGGCGAACGCGTTGCCGGTCGACCGGTGTAGGAAGAGCCCATGGCCCGGGAGCAGCCGGATCAGATCCGCGCGGCGGTCTCCATCGAGGTCGACACAGAGCGGGATTGCGCTGATATCTGGAGTAACCCCTGAGCCCGTGGTGATGGGTAGGGCGAAATCCAGGCCGCCATAGCCGGGGTAGATGACGATCGGCGCGCTGGTCTGGGAAGTGAGCAGCACCAGATCCGGGGTTCCCTCGCCCGTCACGTCGCCGGCGCAGCTCCGGCCGGCGCCGGTGAACGGGGTTGCAGCGTCCAGAATCGGAATCATCCGGCCTTCTTCGGCCCGTGCGTACAGGCGTAGCCGGATGCCCGAGCCGCTGTCCGGCGTGGTCATGAGGTCGACGTATCCATCACCATCGAAATCGGCGGCGACGAGATCCGGGCTCACACCATCGAGCAGGTGGGTGGCCGGGGCGCCGGTTCCGCCCGCTCCCCCATTCCAGAGTTGGATGGATCCCGGCGACAGCACCGCCACATCGGCTGAGGCGGTCTGAGTGATGTTGGCGACCCTGACGGCCGAGGGCCCGCCACCGGTCGTGATTCCTCCAAGCAGCGAAAAGGTACCTCCACCTGTCCCCTTGAGCAGACGCAATTCCTCGGCGGATGGGGAGAGCACCACGAGGTCGGGAACTCTGTCCGCAACGATGTCTCCAGCGGCGATCCCGGCCGCGTCAGGGCGATTCACCGGGTACCATACCGGTGACCCGAACCCTTTCCAGGCAGTGGGCGCCACGTAGCGGAGAGGAACCGCGCGATAATCGTGATCCCGAGAGTGGGTGAGATTCGTGGCATTCCCGCTCGCCGGATCAAGCGCGTAGATCTCGTAGTTCCCGTCGCTGTCGGTGGAGTACAGCACCCGCCCGTCGGGCGACCAGGCCGGTCGCCCAACATGTCCAGCCAGGGGGAAGACCCGATAGCCGCTGCCATCGGGACCGATCACCGCGATCCCCGAACCTCCCGGACCCTGACTGACGAACGCGATCTGCGCTCCGTTGAACGACCATACGGGTGAATGCTCGAAAGCGTCCACGGTCGCCGGCACGAGCTGCACCGAATTGCTCCCGTTGGCCTGCATGAGCCAGATCCGATTTCCTCCTCCACGATTGGAAGTGAATGCGATCTTTCTGCCATCCGGAGACCAGGAGGGGGAATGGTCGATGATGATGCCCGGCTTGGGATCGGGCGTCAGGTCCACCGCACCGGATCCATCGGCGTTGATGACCCAGATGTCGGAGCTCGAGTCGAAGTCCGAGCTCTCGTAGACCAGACGCAATCCATCCGGCGACCAGGCGACGTGCTCCACCACCCTCGTCCCGGTGAGCAACGGCGTATGATGGGTACCTTCCCGGTCCATCACCCAGAGGTGGACATCGGATTCTTGCGCGCGGAGATAGGCAATGGCCCGGCCGTCCGGCGACGGAGCGAAGAAATGGGCATCCGAGGGGATGCCGGGGAACTCCGAAACCGATGAGCCGTCGGGCGCCATGCGGTAGTGAGCGCGTGCGCCCGAAGGCGAAAAGCGCTCGACCAGCAGCTGATATTCGCCCCGGGGCACCTCCGGCTCCGGGACGGGTGTCACGACGGGCCCACTCGTATCTCCACAGGCGGCCAGAAGCGCCGCCGCAACAGTCATCACGTTGCGTCGCATCTCGACTCCACGATTTTCAGAAAAAGGGGAGGGGATCCCCGTCACACGGCGGTAGGAAGATAGAGGGGCATGCGCGACGGGACAAACGGAGTAGCCTATTAAAGAGTGGCGAGTAGCGAGTTGCGAGTAGCGAGTGGCGAGTGGCGAGTACTAGGTACTAAGTACTCCGTACTCGTTACTCGCTACCACACTCGTTACTCGCTACTCGCCACTCGCTACTTCTCCCCCCTCGCTACTAAACTTGAAGAAGCGATGAAACTCCCCCTCGCCGCTCTCTGCCTCGTGGTCCAAGCCGCATCGGCCCAGTCGTTCACGCTCGATGTGGGGGGTCTGACCCGCACCTACCAGATCCATCTTCCCCGCGCGCGACCCCAGGGGGCGCTCCCGCTGGTGGTGCTGCTCCATGGCCGCCTGGGCACCGGCGAGGGGATGGCCCGACTGAGCGGATTCGATTCAGTAGCGGATCGGGCTGGAATTCTGGTGGCCTACCCCGATGGCTATCGTCG
>DASPUE010000018.1:0-2988 GCA_035623055.1 Gemmatimonadales bacterium | reverse complement strand
TCTGGGTGCCGCCGGTCACGGAGCCTCCACCGGATACGACCGTGAAGGTCACCGCGACTCCGGAAACCCCGACACGAGAGGAATCCATCACTCGGATCGATGGCCTGGTGCCGGCCAGCTGTCCGATCGTGCCGGTCTGGGTCAGTGAGTTCAGCGCAATGATCAGACTGGCCGGACCGGTCGGTGGCCCGGTGACGCTCTTGCTGTCCGAGGAGGAGCAGGCCGCGAGCATCGTCCCGACAACTACCAGAACCGCGGGAAAATGCGGCGTCGGGCGACGACCGCGCGAGATCCGGCTATCCATAAGCAAGACCGATCGTTAGGAGGTTAGTAGTGGCGGCAGATTGCCGCCCGGACTGCCCGGAGCGGGCAAGGCTCAGGCCAGTGGGCCTTGTCGCTCAAGTCGGCAATTCCATTAATCATAGCGATTGACAAGCCGAGTGGGGACGGCCAGACTCCCCGAGCCCCGCACAGTGTGATCCATCCCACAGAAGGTGAATCCGTGAAGTACCCCGATGTCCGCCACTTCCTTGGCGGCCGGTTCGAAGAGGGCGGTCCCCGATACCTCGAGGTCCACAATCCGGCCGACGGCACCGCAATCAGTCGCGTGCCGCTGGGGGACGCGGCCGTGGTGGACCGGGCGGTGGCCGCCGCCAGCAAGGCGTTCCCGGGCTGGGCGGCAACCCCGGTCAAGGAACGGGTGCAGGTGTTCTTCCGCTACAAGGCGCTGCTGGAGAAACACCTGACCGAGCTGGGACGGTTGATCACCGAGGAGCACGGCAAGCTCAAGGCGGAGGCCGAGGCCGAGATCCTCAAGGCGATCGAGTTGACCGAATTCGCCTGCTCGGTGCCGCAGCTCATCGCGGGCGAGGTCCTGGAGGTGAGCCGTGGCGTGGAGTGCCGGGTGGAGCGGTACCCGCTCGGCGTGGTGGCGGCGATCAACCCGTTCAACTTCCCCGCGATGGTTCCCCATTGGACCATCCCCAACGCGATCGCCCTGGGCAACACCTTCATCATGAAGCCCTCCGAGCTGGTGCCGCTCTCCGCCGGTCGGATCGCCGAGCTGCTCAAGGAGGCGGGACTGCCGGACGGGGTGTTCAACGTCGTCCACGGAGACCGGGCCGTGGTGGAGGCGCTGTGCGACCATCCCGGCATCGAGGCGATCACCTTCGTGGGGTCCACCGGGGTGGCGAAACAGGTCTATCGGCGGGCCACCGGAAACCTCAAGCGGGCGCTCTGCCTCGGCGGCGCCAAGAACCACGTGATCGTCATGCCGGATGCCGATCCGGAGATGGCCTCGAGTGGCGTGCTCGCGGCGATGTCGGGATGCACCGGGCAGCGCTGCATGGCGGCGTCGGTGATGGTGGCGGTGTCGGCCACGGATCACATCGTCTCGCGGCTGGCCCAGCAAGCTGGCGGGATGAGCGCGGGACGGGACGTCGGCCCGGTGATCAGCCGCGCCGCGAAGGAGCGGATCGAGCACTTCATCACCGAGGCGGAGCAGGCTGGCGCCACGGTGCTGGTCGATGGCCGCGGGGCAGCAGTGCCCGGCAAGGAGGGGGGCTGGTATGTCGGGCCCACAGTGATCGACCGGGTGCGGCCGGAGATGCGGATCGCGCAGGAGGAGGTCTTCGGTCCGGTGCTGGCAATCGTCCGCACCGGAACCCTCGATGATGCGATTGCGGTGGAGAACGCCTCCCCCTACGGCAACGCCGCCTCGATCTTCACCGAGTCCGGCGGCGCCGCCCGGACCGCGATCGAGGGAGCAAGCGCGGGCATGGTCGGCATCAACGTCGGTGTACCGGTGCCCCGCGAGCCGTTCGGGTTCGGCGGGTGGAACGACTCCCGCTTCGGCGTCGGCGATATCACCGGGAAGAGCAGCATCGAGTTCTGGACCAAGACCAAGAAGATCACCACCAAGTGGAACCGCGAGGCCGGAACGAATTGGATGAGCAAATGAGCTATCGGCTATCGGCTAGCGCGCCGACCTTTGCCGATAGCCGATAGCTGATAGCTCTCAAACACATCACTTTCTTCCATGCTACGCCCAATGACCGCCACCACCGTTCTCCCCACGCTGCCGCCATGTGACCACCACCCGCGCGCCTACACCGGGCCGTCCCGGGAACAGGTGCTCGCCATGCGGCGGCAGTACACCAATCCCGCGATCTTCACGCTCTACCGCGAGCCGTTGATGATCGTCGAGGGGCACATGCAGTACCTCTTCGACGAGACCGGCCGGCGGTACCTCGACCTGTTCGCGGGCATCGTGACGGTGTCGGTGGGTCACTGCCACCCCGCGGTGACCCGCGCCATGCAGGAGCAGCTCGCCACCCTGGCGCACACCACCACGATCTACCTTAACCCCAACTTCGCGCGGATGGCCGAGCGGCTCGCCGCCAAGATGCCGCCTGGCCTCGACGTGACTTACTTCGTCAACAGCGGTAGCGAAGCGAACGACCTGGCGATCCTGCTGGCCCGCGCGTACTCCGGCCACAACGACATCATCGCGGTCCGCAACGCCTACCATGGCGGGTCCCCCGCGTCGATGGCGGCCACCAGCCACCATACCTGGAAGTATCCGCAGCAGCTCAATACTGGAGTCCACCACGCCATTTGTCCCGATCCTTATCGGAGCCCCTTCAGCGGCACCCCGCAGGAGATCGCGAGCAGGAGCGCCCGGGACATCCATGAGCTGATCCGCTTTTCGACGCCGGGCCGGATCGCTGGATTCATCGCAGAGCCGATTCAGGGCGTCGGCGGCGTCACCTACGGCGCCCCCAACTACCTGCGCGAGGCGTATGCGGTCGCCCGGGCCCACGGCGGGGTGTGCATCGCCGACGAGGTGCAGACCGGATTCGGCCGCACCGGTGAGCATTTCTGGGGCTTCCAGAACTTCGGCGTGGTTCCCGACATCGTGACCACGGCCAAGGGAATCGGCAACGGCGCTCCGCTCGCCGCGGTCACGACTCGCCGGGAGATAGCCGA
>DASPUE010000017.1:0-5672 GCA_035623055.1 Gemmatimonadales bacterium | reverse complement strand
CCGAGCTCCGCACCCGGCCGGCGACGCAGCGCATCCCGGTCATTGTGCTCACCGCCAAGGGAGACGAAGACAACGAGGTGCGGGTCTTCGATCTGGGGGCCGACGATTTCCTGAGCAAGCCCTTCCGCGCCAAGGCGCTCTCGAAGCGGCTCGATGTCGTCCTCGCTCGGCGCAAGTAACCCGCGCCGGTGCCGGACATGTTCCCCGATCCCGCCCCGGCGCTCGGCCTGGTGAAGCCGTCGGTTCGTTCCGAGCCCGCCTACACCCTCGAAGCGCCAGTCACCGCCCGCAAGCTCAATCAGAACGAAGCCCCCGAGGACGTTCCCGAGGATATCAAGCGGGAGATTCTCAGCCGCGCCGCCACCGAGCCCTGGCAGCGCTACCCCGCCTTCATACCGACTCGGCTCACCGAGGCCATCGCCGCGCGGCACGGATGGGCGGCCGACGGGGTGTTGGTGGGCAATGGCTCCAATGAGGTGATCCAGGCGGCCCTCGCGGTCAGCGTGGGCGAGGGCCAGGCGGTAGTCGCTCCCGAGCCGACGTTCTCGCTGTATCGGCTGCTCACGGCAGTCGGGGCCGGCCGCTATGTTCCCGTGCCGCTGGCCAACGACTTCTCGTACGACGTCGAAGTCCTGATCCGCGCGGCTCAGCGGGAGCGGGCCCGGGTAGTAGTGCTCAACTCGCCGAACAACCCCACGGGGTCGGCCCTGCCCGAGGGCGCGGTGGAGCGGATGCTCGCCGAGACCGACGCGCTGGTGCTGTGCGACGAAGCCTATCAGGACTTTGGCGGACCGAGTGCAGTGCCGCTCCTCCACCAATCGTCCCGGCTGGTGGTGTTGCGCACCTTTTCGAAGGCGATGGGCATGGCGGGCCTGCGCTTCGGCTACGCACTGGCCCATCCCGAGCTGGCGCGAGAGATCGCCAAGGCCAAGTTGCCGTATAACGTGAACGCGATCACGCTCACTGCGGCGGAGGTCGCTCTCGAATACCGCGCTCGGTTCGAGGCTCGGACTTGCCGAGTGGTCGACGAACGGGAGCGATTCCTGCCATTGCTTCGCAGGCTGCCCGGCATCCGGGTGTTCCCGAGCGCGGCCAATTTCGTGCTGATTCGCGCCGAAGCCCTCCCGGCCCGGGAATTGTTCCGGCGCCTGGTCCAGGAGCACGGGATCCTGATCCGTGATGTCTCGCGCGGCCGCGGTCTTGCCGAGTGCCTGCGGATCTCGATCGGGACCCGGGAAGACATGGATGCCGTGCTCGAGGCGCTGAGGACGATCCTCACCTGAACCGTTCGCGCCGAGGTGCAGATGTCGCGTGCCGCAGAGATGAGTCGCAAGACCAGGGAAACGGCGGTCCGGGTCCAGGTAGAGTTGGACGGGCGTGGCCAGGCGAGCGTGCGCACCGGCATCGGGTTCTTCGACCACATGCTCGAGGCACTCGCGCGCCACGGCCTCCTCGATCTCGAAGTAGAGTGCACGGGGGACCTGCAGGTGGACGGGCACCACTCGGTGGAGGACGTCGGCATCACCCTGGGGCAGGCCATCGCCCAGGCACTGGGAAATCGGGCAGGCATCCGGCGCTACGCCGACGCCACCATTCCGCTCGATGAGGCACTGGTGCGGGTGGTGATGGATGTTTCGGGCCGGCCGTACCTCTCCTATCACGTCGAGATCGCCAAGTGGCAGATGCTCGGCGACTACGACGTCTTTCTCACCCCAGAATTCTTCCGGGCCCTGGTGCTCAACGCCGGTCTCACGGTGCATATGGATCTCATTCGCGGCGACAATCCCCACCACATTGTGGAGGCGGCGTTCAAGGCCTTCGCCCGGGCGCTGGATCAAGCCACCGTGCTTGACCCACGGGTCACCGGCGTCCCGTCGACCAAGGGCGTGCTGTGATCGTCGTAGTGGACTACGGCGTCAACAACCTGCGGAGCGTCGTGCGCGCCATCGCCGCTGGCGGCCACACCGCCACCCTCACGGCTGACCCGGCGCTGGTTCGCCGCGCCGACCGGGTCCTGGTTCCAGGGGTAGGCCACTTCGGCCAGGCGTCCAAGAACCTCACCACCAGTGGCCTCGGGCCCGCCATTCAGGAGGTCGCCGCGAGCGGGCGCCCCGTGATGGGGATCTGTCTCGGCATGCAGCTGTTCTTCCGGCGAAGCGAAGAGGCGCCCGAGGGGGAGGGGCTGGGACTGCTTGATGGCAAGGTGCAGCGCCTGCGTACCTCCTTGCCGATTCCCCACGTCGGCTGGGCGGAGGTGAAACTCACCCCACAGGGGACGCGGCATCCGATGCTCGGCGAGCTGTTCCATGGGGAGAGCCAGTTTTTCTATCACGTGCACAGCTACCACCCCGCGGAATTGGCGCCGGAGTCGATGCTGGGCACGGCGGAGTACGGCGGCGCATTTGCGACGATCGTCGGCCGCGCCAACGTGATCGGGGTGCAGTTTCACCCTGAGAAATCTCAGAAAGTGGGGATCGAGCTGCTTGCCCGCTTCGTGGCCTGGTCGCCGTGACGACCTTTCGGGTCGCGTTCGTTGACGTGTACGTTCTCCGGCAAGGCACGGTCGGTCTGGAAGCGCTGGTGCTTCGCCGGGCGGCGGCCGGCCGCTGCCCCGGCGCCTGGGAGGTGGTGCACGGCAGCATCGAGGCCGGCGAGTCCCCCGCTGATGCGGCCCTCCGGGAGCTCAGCGAAGAGACCGGTCTCCGGCCGGCGCGCTTCTACAACCTGAGTCGGACGGAGTCGTTCTACCGGCACCTGGTCGACGAGATCGGCTTCATTCCGGTCTTCGCCGCGTTCGTGGACCAGCCCGAGCCGACGCTGTCGAACGAACACGACCGTTGGGAATGGCTCTCCATCCCGGCGGCCCGGGGGCGGCTCGCCTGGCCCCGCGAGCGTCGTGGCCTCGAGGATATCGAGATCCTCTTCAACCGTGGCGACGCGGGTCCGCTGGAAGACGTATTGCGGGTCGCGCCCCGGTAACCTTCACCGGCACTCCCATGCTTGCCCGCCGCATCATTCCCTGCCTCGACGTCTCCAACGGACGGGTGGTCAAGGGAATCCACTTCGAATCGCTGCGGGACGCGGGTGACCCGGTGGAGCAGGCCGCCCGCTACGACGCCGAAGGGGCGGACGAACTGGTCTTTCTGGATATCTCGGCCAGCCACGAGTCGCGGGACACCACTCTCGAGATGGTGGGCCGAGTGGCTGATGCGATCTTCATCCCGTTCACCGTGGGCGGGGGGATCCGCTCAGTCGAGGATGCCGGACGGGCGCTCCGCGCGGGCGCGGACAAGATCGCGGTCAACACCGCGGCAGTCCGTGATCCCGAGTTGGTCCGCCGCCTCGCGGAGAGCTTCGGGAGCCAGTGCGTGGTCGCCGCCGTCGATGTCCGCCGCCCGCCCTCCGGCGAGGCCAGGTGGGAGGTCTTCGTCAACGGCGGTCGCGAGCCGACAGCCATCGAGGGCATCGCGTGGCTCGGCCGCCTGGAGGAGCTCGGCGCCGGCGAAATCCTGCTGACCTCGATGGATCGGGATGGCACCCAGGCGGGATACGACCTCGAGCTGCTGCGGGCAGCCGCCACCCGGGTGCGTATTCCCGTGATCGCCTCCGGCGGCGCGGGCAGCCTCGAGGACCTTGCCCAGGCGCTCGAAGCTGGGGCCCATGGGGTCCTCGCGGCGTCGATCTTTCACTACCAGGGGTGCTCCCTGCCCGAGGCGCGGGCGTATCTCAGGTCTCGCGGATTCCCGGTGCGATCATGAAACTCGCTTCTCTCACGCTGACGCTCTCGGCATTCCTCGGTGCGGGGGCGGCTCTGCCCCCGGCTCGGCTGTTCGAACCCTGCGTCCGGCCTGGCAAGGCCGGGACCGAGGTCCGCGGCGAGGTGAAGATCTGTCCCGGCCGCTATCGCATCCCGGACCATGGAGAGGTCGGCGCGATCATCGTTGCCGCCTCAGGAACGCGGATCGACCTGACGGGCGTCACCTTGGACAGCGGCGACTCGATTCCAAGTGAGTTCACCGGCGTGGGGATCCAGAGCCGAGGGGCGGACAGCGTGACGGTGCGCGGCGGCAAGATCCGCGGCTATCGCTATGGCATCCGCTTGGAGGGGGGACGAGGGCATCGGGTGAGTGGTGTGGATTTGTCGGGCTCGCGGACCCAGCGGCTCCTGTCCACGCCCGACCGATTCGACGAGGGCGACTGGCTGGACATCTTCCATCCGGACACCTTCGAGACCTACGGCGCTGGAGTGTACCTCAAGCGCACCCAGGGCGCCTCGATCACCGGGGTCATCGCCCGCGGGAGCCAGAACGGCATCGGGCTGTTCGAGAGTCGTGATGCGTGGATCGCCGACAACGATGTGTCCGGCAACTCGGGGTGGGGGATCCATCTCTGGGCCTCGGCCCGCAACACGATCATGCGTAACCGGGCGGACCACAACGTCCGGTGCGAAAGTGCCACCTACCGGCGCGGCTGCGACAGTGCGGCCCTCCTGCTCCGGCAGCGCAGCGATTCAAATCTGGTCGTGGAGAACGACCTCACCTGGTCCGGCGATGGGTTCTTTCTCAGTGGCCAACGGGGCGTCGTGGCCTCTTCCATCGGGAATATGGTGATCCGGAACGACGCCTCGCACGCCTATCACAATGGATTCGAGTCGACGTTCAGCGCCTGGAACACCTTCCTCGAGAACCACGCCGATAGCTCCGATTACGGCTTCTGGCTGGGGTATTCGACCGGCAATCTGGTGCGCGGCAATATCCTGCTCGGGACCCGGACTACCGCCATCGCGATCGAGCACGGCTCCGAAAATGAGTTAGCCGCGAACACCATCATCGGCGGCGCAACTGGCATCCGGCTCTTTACCCGGCAACCCGAAGACGAACCGAGCACCTCCTACCGCATCGACGACAATACCTTGGCCAAGGTCGAGCGGGGTGTCGTGCTCGAGCGGACCACCCGAGTGCGCCTGCGCGGGAATCTGTTCGATGGCGTCGAGGTCGGACTGGTGGCGGACAGCGCTGCTGCGGATGCGGAACTGACCGGGAACGTCTTTCTTTCCGCACGCCGCTGGTTCATCGACGCCGTCCGTCTTGAGGCAGGCGGAAACTACTGGGGTCCCCAGGATCCGTCGGCGGTGGAGCCCAAGCTCCGCGGCCGGATTGTCATCCAGCCATTCCGTCAGGCGCGCGAGGTGGGGTACTAGGGACCGACCGCGCCCCGTTCACCTCAGCAGCTCTGCCGTCACCGTGAGCAGGTCCCGCGGCAGGAATGGCCGCGGAATGACCCCCACTCCGCGCGC
This sequence comes from Gemmatimonadales bacterium, assembly GCA_035623055.1. Classification (GTDB taxonomy): domain Bacteria; phylum Gemmatimonadota; class Gemmatimonadetes; order Gemmatimonadales; family GWC2-71-9; genus JADJOM01. The sequence goes on along the minus strand of DASPUE010000017.1, from coordinate 376 downwards.
CCGGCACCGCTCCGCTAGGGCCGCATCTGCGGTGCTGACAATGACCCGGGCGTGACCGGCACCGCGATCGACCAGCTGCTCCACCAGCAGGCGCTTGCCATCGGCGGAGAGCCCACCATCGACGATCACCACCGACCACGGTTCCTGGCCCAGGCGCTCCAGTCCCTCCGCGCCGGTCCGGGCGACGCCGACATCGTGCCCCGCCGGTTCGAAGAGCGCCCGCACAACCAGCTCGGACCCCGCGTCCGCATCCACCAGCAGGGCCCGGTTGGGGTGGGGCGCTGGTGTCAGGCCGATGGTCGGTTTTTCCGCGTCTTCCGCCAGCGGTAGCGAGAAGCTGAACTCCGCCCCACCGCCAGGCGCCGGCTGGTACACG
>DASPUE010000016.1:0-2373 GCA_035623055.1 Gemmatimonadales bacterium | reverse complement strand
AGACGCTGCAGTTTGCCTACTTGCCGGGACGGGATGCGAGCTTGAGCGACCTGCTCACCAACACCACCGGGGCGACCGTCGTGGCATGGTTGGTTCACCGTCGCGCGCTGCTGCTCTTTCCCGACCGTGCCCAAGCCATGCGGCTCACCACTGCCGCGCTCGCTGCATGGATAGGACTCGAGTGCATCGCGGGTTGGTCGCTGGCGCCCTCACTTCCGGAAACCGTGTACTGGGGCCAGTGGGCCCCCGATCTCGGACATCTCGAGCAATTCAAGGGAACGGTCCTCGGCGCCGTGGTCGGCGGTGACTCCATGCCGCCGCACCGGCTGACCGAGACTCCGCGGTTCCGGCAGCGCCTGCTCCAGGACGGTGGGCCGGTGGCCACCCGAGCGGTGACCGGCCACCCACCCGCCTCGTTGGCGCCGATTGTCAGCATCTTCGACGGGCATTCGACCGAGATCCTGCTGCTCGGACAGCAGCGCGACCAGGTGGTCTTCCGCATGCGTACGCATGTGAGCGACCTCCGGATGCGCCCTCCGGCGGTGCGCATCGATCACGCGCTGCCAATCGTTTCGGGGGAATCGCTCGCCTTGGAAGCCAGCTACCTGCGGGGACAGTATCGGCTCCTGGTGACGGCCGGCGGACGTGCCATCGGCGACACCGTCGATGCCTCGCCGAACTGGGCCTGGAGCTATTTCATGCCTTTCGAGAACTACTCGCTCGGCCGGAACGCGCCGTGGCTCACCATGCTCTGGATCGGCGGCCTGCTGCTGCCGATCGGCTACTGGGAGGGACGTGGGCTCGACCGGGGCCTCCTGCTCGGTGTATGGGCGCTCGTCGGCGCCACCCTCGCGGTGGCGCCGAGGGTCTGTGGCCTTCCGCCGGTGCATCTCCTGGAATGGGTCGCGGCTGTGGTGGGACTCGCCGCGGGCCATTGGCTGGGCGAAAGGAGCGAGCGCACAAGTCTCGCGAGGGCTGGCGCTTAGGACGGATTTGTTGCGCTTGAGATACATTGTTGCGCCAGAGCAACAATTAAGCCGAGTCAGACCACGTATCGCCCTCTCTGGTCGCCTCGCGACACTGGCAGAGAACCTGCTCCCCGACTAGGTGTTGGGAGTTACCCCAGGCACTTGGAGACAAGGATTCGCGTGGACAGGAACGCTGGACACCATCCGGTCGATCCGGACTCGCCGCCGTCGCTTCGTGAGCGGGCCTGGTCCTGGCTCCGTCCCAGGCTCGGGCTGGTGCGTCGGGCCATTCGGAGCGCTGCCGACCGCGCCTTGCACCCGTCACGTCGAGGGAGCGCGTTACTCCGACTCACCCGGTCGGGGCCGTGGGACCGCGTCCTCGTCATGTGCCATGGGAACATCTGCCGGAGTCCCTACGCCGCTTCACTCCTGAGGCAGGCGCTGGCGTATCGGGGCAGCTCCATCCAGGTCCTGCAGGGCGGGTTCGTTGGCCCGGGACGCCGCAGTCCGGCAACCGCTCGGGGCGCAGCCCGTGCGGCCGGGGTCGACTTGCGTGAGCACCTCTCACGGATGGCCACGCCACAGGATGTCGAGGGGCGGACCCTGGTGGTCGTGATGGAGGAGATTCACGCGGAACGCGCGATCAAGGACCTGGGGGCGCGGGCCAACCAGCTGCTCCTGTTAGGCGACCTCGACCCCGCTCCGATCGACGCCCGCGGCATCAGGGACCCCTGGGGCTTCGGCCGCGAGATCTTCGAGGTGGTCTACGAGCGCATCGCCAGGTGCACGGTGGTACTGGCGGACAGCCTGCGAGAGCCTAGCGCGCAGAGGGTGGACGGCGGGCATAGCCCGCTGGTGATTGCCTCAGAACCCGCTGCGGCCCCAAACGATGATGCGCTCCAGATCCGCCTGACCAACAGCTGAGTGGGTCGGGAGGGTCACCAGCCGGTCTACCAGCTCCTTCGCCCCGGGAAAGAGGTCGTTGTTCGGACTGATTCTCGCCGCCATGCCCGGCAGCTCGTTGAGCGGTTTGGGGTAGCTCCGATAGATCCCCAACCCGCGTGCCGTACGATCCACCTCGACCGCTTCGGCAGTGCCCGACTCCAGCCGCACCGGAAGCCGTAACCAACCCGGATCGGTGCCCGGTGCCGCCCGCACGACTCCCAATCTGCTTCCCGCGAGACGCTCCCCGAGAAACGCCGCGTTACGGCGACGCACCTGGGCCTCACGCTCGGCGAGGTCGATGGTCGTCGTGAGTACACCCGCGGCCACGGCGCTGAGTCCTTCGGCCCGGTGGGGAGGATGGTAGATGGTTTCGCCCAACCTGAGCCACGGGAGGTTGGACGGAATCGCGTAGATCGCAGGCCGAGCCAGGAGCCATTGCGCCGCGAGCGTGGCCAGCTCT
>DASPUE010000015.1:0-3085 GCA_035623055.1 Gemmatimonadales bacterium | reverse complement strand
CTGGACCATAGCCCATGATGGCCGGCCGGGTGGAATCCAGAGTCAGCTCGCGCAGGCCGATCTGCAGGTCCTGGTGATCAGTCTCGAAGATTTTCACAGGCGCACCGGGCACTATCCGGAGCGGCTGGTCGACTTGCGCGTCCCCTTCAGCTTTCGACCCCTCCCCATCTGGGACAAGACGCTGGGGCTCTTCAACCAGACCCGACCGTACCAGTACTTCCTTGCCCGCGACGGAGCGTCCTATCAGTTGTTCGCCGTGGGACCCGATGGGGTTCCCGGCACCGCCGACGACCTTCTGCCTCGGCTCTCCGATTCCCTCACCACCCACTCCGGCTACCGGCCGCGCGCACTCTCAGCCTCCTCGAGGTAGATCCTCCAAGCGGGAGTCGGAATCCTCGCGTAAATTGGAGCAACGAGACCTCTGACGGCGGCCTTCATTGACGATCACCGATCTGGCCGTGCTGTGCGCCGATGCGGACGACCAAACCGCCGCCGTGCGCTGGTATGGAGGCACCTCCGGGGGCGAGGAGTCCGGGGCCGATTGGGAAACACTCGCGCAGGCCGTAGCCCGCCATCTGCAGGCTCGGCGTCCCGTCGCGCTGGGTCTCACCTGCCCACTGTTCACCGCCCTTGGTCATGAGCCAGCGAGTCTCAAGGCCGCGGGGGAGGGGGCCGACGGATGGTGGGGGACCGGCGAGATGGCGGCAGCGGCGTTCGCGGCCGGGCTCAGCAATGTCGTTTGGGTCCTCCGCCGCATCCGAACCCTCGTTCGAGCTCCGGCATTCCTCAAGTGGGCCGACTTTGCGCACGCGCGGAATGGTTTGTTCGTGTGGGAAGCGGCCATGACGGAGTTGCCGCGTAAGGGCGGCGCCATCGATACCCGAGCAGCGGTTGCCTCCTTTCGGGACGCTCTTCCGGATCCTACCCAGAGGAACGTCCTGAGTGTCGAGGAGGCGTACTCTCTCATCGGCTCCGCGTTGCTCCGTACCGGCTGGAAGAGCAATCCGGCTGTGCTCTCGACGCCGCCGCTGGTGATCCGCATCCAGTAGTGCGCGCGTCCGCCGGCGATCGTGGATTTCCCTCATCCTGAGCCCGCCAGCCCATGCCTGCGAGTGGCACCAGAATCGCCTTCGATCCGGATGGGCTCAATACCGGTGTGACACCGGTCCCCACCGCCGATCAGCTCGTTACTCCACTCGAGTCCTTCTACACGAGAAGCCACGCCCGAGTCCCGGCCGTCGATCCCGCGGCATGGCGACTCCAGGTCGAGGGGATGGTCGATCGACCATTGAGCCTTACACTCGCGGCGCTCGCTCGGGAATTCCACACCCAGAGCGTGACCGCGACCCTGGTCTGCGCTGGCCTCCGGCGTGCGGAGTTCGAGAGTTTCCGGCCAATCGCCCAGGAATTGCCGTGGGGCGCCGAGGCGATTGGCACCGGCCGGTGGAGCGGCGTCCCCCTGTGCGAGGTGCTCGCGCGGGCCGGCGTGGCCCAGGGCGCGCGATATGTGGAGTTCGTCGGTCTCGATTCCGTGGAACGGCATGGCAGGCGCTTCGGCTTCGGAGGCTCCATAGATCTGGACAAGGCGACATCACCCGACGTGTTACTCGCGACCCATCTCAACGACCAGCCGCTTACACCCGAGCACGGGTTCCCGGTTCGAGTTGTCGTCCCGGGATGGATCGGAGCGAGGAGCGTCAAATGGCTGGGCCGGGCAATCGTGCAGGCATCTCCCTCGGAGAACTACTTCCAGACGAAGGCGTATCGTGTCGAACGGTCGGTCAATCCCCGGGATCCACGCGATGTGTCCGGCGGCGTGGCCATCGCCGAGGTGCCTATTAATTCCATGATTCTCGATCCACGCCCGGGGCAGGCGGTGGCGGCGGGTCCCCTCACGGTCCGCGGCTGGGCGATTGGCGAGGGCGCGAAGCGGCTTGCGGCCATCGAACTGTCCACCGATGGAGGGGAACACTGGATGGCGGCCAGTCCGGTGGTTGATGGAGAGGCCTGGGCGTGGACGATGTGGGAGGCGACGGTCCCGCTCCAGCCGGGACGTCACCAACTGGTGGTGCGTGCGCGGGACGTAAGCGGCCGGAGCCAACCACCGGAACTGGCGGCGACCTGGAACGTGAAGGGCTACTGCAACAACGCCTGGCACCGCGTGGTCGTGATCGCGAAGTGAGCGATCCGACCGACCGCGCCCGAACCGACTCTCACCTTCCTTGGAACGGTCATCATGCACACGATCAAGGTCATCGCCATCGGTTTAGGGCTGCTCGGCGCCTGCCTGCTCGTCGCGCGACTGATCGGAGCTGGGCCGCCGGCCTTGGCGTTGGCCCGCGCCGCCCTGGTCTTTCTGCCGCTCTGGCTGATCGGTGCGGCGATCAACATGTGGGTCGGAGTCTCCAAGGCGGGGTACTCGGTTTCTGACGAGGCGCCAGTCTTTCTCATTGTCTTTGCGGTGCCGGCGGCGGTGGCGCTGATCATATGGTGGCGCTGTTCGCGCGGCTGATTCCCATCACACCTCTTCCGTCGAGGGATGAATGGACGAAGTGATCAGGTCGGCTCTCGGGGCGTGGGAGAACTTCTACATCATCGTGGGCTCATCCGCCGGCGCGTTGACGGGCCTGCAGTTCGTGGTGATCGCGCTGGTGGCCGACGCCCGGGGGATCAGGAGCACCGGCCGGGAGGTCGACGCGTTTGGAACGCCGACCGTGGTGCATTTCTGCATGGTTCTGCTGGTGTCGGCCGTGGTGAGCGCCCCATGGCATCGCGTTGGAACGGTGAGCCTGGTGCTCGCTGCATGTGGGTTGGGCGGCGTGGCGTACACCGGGGTGGTGGTTCGGCGGGCCCGGCTGCAGACCGGGTACGCTCCGGTGATGGAGGACTGGGTCTGGCATGCGATTCTGCCGCTGATCGCTTATGCGGGGCTCCTGGCCGGCGCGGTGGCAATGCACAGTGATCCCGAGCCGGGGCTCTTCGCGATCGCCACGGCGTCGTTGGCACTGGTCTTCATCGGAATCCACAACGCGTGGGATACCGTCTCCTACGTCGCGATCCAGAACCTGAGCGGGTCGGGCGAGGG
>DASPUE010000014.1:0-3905 GCA_035623055.1 Gemmatimonadales bacterium | reverse complement strand
CAGCGTCGCCGCCTTGGTGAGCAGGTTCCGGGAGCGACTGGTGTATTTCCGGCAGCTCTCCTACATCCTCGGGAGCATCAGCCTGATCATCACCGTGCTGCTGGTATCGGTGCTGATGACGATCACCGTGAACGAGCGGCTCGGCGAGATCGCGACTCTCCGGGCGATCGGCATCAGCCGGCGGAGCATCGTGCGAGACGTGATGGCCGAAGGGACGATCCTCACCCTGGTCGGCGGTGTATTGGGAGTGCTGCTGGGCGCGGCGACGGCCCGCTACCTGGACCGCATCCTTACCTCCTTCCCGGGGCTCCCGGCGGCGATCTCCTTCTTTGTCCCGGAATCCCAAAGCCTGGCTCTCGCCGGGGCGGTCTTGCTGGCGACCGGGATCCTGGCCGGCATCTATCCCGCCCTGGTGGCGGCGCGGGCAGCGATCGCAGAGACCTTGCGCGCGGAGGCCACGTGAGGGAGTTGCTGACGGCACACGGGCTGACCAAGGACTACCCGATGAATGGGGAGACCGTGCACGCCTTGCGGGGGGTATCGCTGGCGATCGGGGCCGGCGAGTACGTCGCGATCGTCGGTCCGTCAGGCTGTGGCAAGTCGACGCTGCTGCAACTCCTCGGCGGCATCGACACGCCGAGCAGTGGACGTGTCGAGTTGGACGAGATCAGGCTCGAAACTCTCGCCGACCGTGAATTGACCCGGCTTCGCCTCACCCGGCTGGGATTCGTCTTCCAGCGGTTCCACCTGCTTCCGGTGCTCACGGCGCAGGAGAATATCGAGCTGCCGATGGCGGAGGCGGGGGTACGCCGCGCCGAGCGCCGGCAGCGGTCGATGGAGCTGTTGAGCTATGTCGGCCTCGCGGATCGCGCCGCGCACCGCGCGACCCAGCTCTCCGGCGGCGAAATGCAGCGGGTGGCAATCGCCCGGGCACTCGCCAATCGACCCGCGGTGATTCTAGCCGACGAGCCCACGGGAGAGCTGGACGTGCACACCGGGCAAAGTATCCTGGAGCTGTTCCGGAGACTCGTGAAGGATGGCACCACCCTGGTGGTCGTGACCCATGACGAGCGCCTTGCCGCGGAGGCCGGTCGAGTAATCCATATGCTCGATGGCCAAATCCAAACGCCGAACGCTGAACGCTGAACGCCGAACGCTTCCCGTGATCCCCACTCTCGCCTTCCGCCATCTGCTGGTGAACAAGGGGCGCTCCCTGTTCCTGCTGCTGGGCTACGGGCTTGGTGTTGGAGTGATGATCGTCCTGCTGTCGGTCGGGACCGCGATGCTGGACCAGTCACGGGACGTGGCCCTGGTGGGGGGCGGCGAAGTCACGGTGCTCCCGCAGGGGATCGACGTTGAGGCGATGCGGACTGGCGGCGTAAGTGGAATGTTCTTTGGCATCGACCGGGCGCGGTTTCTCACCCGCCAGTTGCTAGGCGGCCCCCGACATGCGGACCTGGTGCGGGCGGTGAGTCCCGTAATCGAGAACAAGCTAGTGTACCTCCGTCACGGGAAGACGGTGGTTGCCGCGCGCGCCGGGGCCGATATCCCCAGTCGAGCCGAAGCGGTCGGAGCGAGGATACACGTTCTGGACGGGAGCTGGCGGGACACGCTCGCGGATTCGGCCTGGATGCTGCCTACGCTGGAGCAGCTGTACCATGAGCTCGACCGGTTCCACCTTCCGCCGGTCGCCGATTCGAGCTGGGGTGAGTGGCACTATTTCAACGTGGCCGCCGGTCCGCACGAATGGTGGTACTTCACCTACCTGGTCGGCGGTCAGGTGCTGCGTGGCCGGTGGGGTGGGCAGCTCCTGATCTCCCACCGGAAACCGGACGGGAGCTACGAGCGATTCACGGCGACCGTGCCAGCAGCAGCGATAACGCTCGACACTCTCAAGGCCGACCTGATGCTGGGGCCGAGCGCGGTGCAACAGCGCAGCGGAGTCTACTCCCTCACCGCGCGGGCAACCGGGCCCGCTGGCCCGCTGACGGCCGAGCTGACGCTCATACCCGATCGCAATCGGTACTTTCCGCCGGCCGAGCTCGGGGAGGGGCGCTTGCCGTCGGGCTATGTCGTGCCCGCGCTGAGCGGTCGGGCGAGCGGCAAGATCTGCGTGGCTGGTCGCTGCGAGCTGTTGCGTGACGCGCCCGCCTACCACGACCACAACTGGGGAGTCTGGCGGGCGGTCACCTGGGACTGGGGTGCCGCGCGGGGCCGGAGCTTCAGTGTGCTGTACGGTGCCGTCTACCCACCGGAGGACACGGCGGTCGCCGCGAATACGGGGGCGCCGCGGATTCTGGTGGCACTGGTGGACTCGCTCGGCGTGCGCCAGATCCTGCGTGCGAGAGCCATCGTGTACAGCGGAACCAAAACGCTGAGCGCGCGGTATCGGGTGCGGGCGCCGGCAGGGTTCTCCTTCGTTGCAGCCCGGGATGCGGATACGGTCCGGGTGAGCGCCCGAGTCACCGACTTCCAGGCCACTGGTCTCACCGCCGCGGGCCCCGAGACGCGCTTCCTGCAGATGCGTGGGAGTTTCGTGCTGGAGGGGAAGGTGGCGGGAGAAGTCGTGCGGGATACGGGAGAGGGGTTTTTCGAGACGTACGTTTCGGTGAGCGGTGAGCGGTAAGCGGGGAGCGGTAAGCGGTGACTGGGGCCGGCGGCGAGTCAGCGGGTCACCGTCCTCCTAATCTCCGCTGCCTGCGCGGCATGCCGGTCGGTGTGTACCGCCAGGAACTGAATCCACTGGATCCCATCGAGCGGGCCGAAGATGGGATGCGGTGCTCCGAACGCGCGGAGATCGGCGTCGGTGGCCATGGCCCACGCGCGAAGTCCTGCCACCGAGGTACGGAGCGCCGTGGCCATTTCGTCGCGCATGGTCCAGCGTCCCTTGGGGCGAACACTTTCCGGTGCCACGATCGTGACGGCCCGATTGGCGAGCAGACGCGGCAGGTCCGCGTCGGTGACCCGCCGCGACGGGTCGTCCGTCGCCAGCGGTTGCTGCAGGATCCGCGTGCTCAGGAGGCGTTCCACCCCGCGCACCACCACGGTGATGTGTTCCGCGTTCTGCGCCAGCGACCAGCCACCCGAGGCCGGCTCGGCGAGATACGCCTCGGCGGTAACGCCGTCGAGACTCGCCAGGAAGCGCTCGATGGACTGCTCCATGGCGAGGAGGGCGGTGAGCTTCTCTGTCATTCCGGCGACGTTGAAGGAGCTGTCGGCTCGGCTGTCGGCTTAGAGGCCGAGCCGCAGGGTGAGCAACGCGGTGTAATAGTGGAAGGCGCCGCTGGCGCTGCTGATCGCGCTGTTGGTGACGGCTCCTGCGAGAGCCACTTCGTTGATCGTTCCCCATCGTCGGGCAATGCGGGCGTCGAGGTGCCATTCCGCATCGGTGGTGGTGCCGGCTCCTGATTGCTGGATGCCCAGTCCTCCCGTCAGCCTCGTGTCCCACTTGCCGATGGCATGGGTAAGGGCACTGCGGATCTCCCCGAGCAGGAAGCGATCGGGGGAGAAATAGCCGTTCCCCTTGAAGTCGTACCAGACCGCTCTGGCGTAAATCCCGACGACCAGGGGTGCGGTGAGCCGCTGCTGGAGCGCTGCCACTAGCGACTTCCGATGGTTGTTGTCCGAGATATAGCCCAGCCCACCGCCCACGCCCAGGCTCAACCGCTGAGTCAACTCGAAGTCACCGTCGGCGGACAGTTCGTCGATGTCGAGATCGTGGGCGAGAAGGAACGCGGTCTCATCAAAGCTGTAGTGGGCATAACCGACGCCCAGCCCCGCGCCGGGGCCGATCCGATAGCTGGCCGCCGCGCGCCAAGTGCCGAGGGAGCGGTTCACGCCGGAATCCGAGGTGAGCCGGCGACCGCCGAGGGCACCCGTGAAGGAGGCGTCGCCGATGCTCCAGC
>DASPUE010000013.1:0-7003 GCA_035623055.1 Gemmatimonadales bacterium | reverse complement strand
ACGGTGGCGCGGACCTGCTCCCTGAGGAATGCGAACCACTCCGCCAGGCCCTCACCGGTGCGGGCGGAAGTCAGGAAGAACCGGAGGTCGGGGTTCACCTCCCGGGCACAGGCGATGGCCTGCTCCAAGTCGAAGTCGAGGTGGGGAAGCAGGTCGATCTTGTTGAGGACCGCGTAGCGCGCCGTGCGGAACATCTTGGGATACTTGAGCGGCTTGTCTTCGCCTTCGGTGACCGAGAAGACCACGATCTTCGCCAGCTCGCCGAGGTCCCAGCTCGCGGGGCAGACCAGATTGCCCACATTCTCGATGAAGAACAGCCGAGTCCGAGCAAGATCGATCGCCTCGAGCGCCGACAGCACCTGGCTGGCATCGAGGTGGCAGGCCCCTCCGGTCACGACCGCCTGTACCAGTCGCTGGGTGCGGCGAGCCAGCCGGTCGGCGTCGTTCTGGGTCTGCACGTCACCAGTCACGACCGCGATGTCCAGCTCCTCCCCGAGCGCTTCCAGCGTCCGCTCCAACAGGGTGGTTTTTCCCGATCCGGGCGACGAGACGAGATTGAACGCGGCCACTCCCGCCTCGGCGAGACGGCGGCGGACCTCGCCGGCCAACTCGTCGTTGCGGGCCATCACCCGCTCCCTGACCTCAATCGTCCGGACGGCCATCATCTACCTCCAGATAGGTCACCCGAAGATCGTCTCCGCCGGTGAGGTGCAGGTCCAACCTCGCTCCCGCGAAGGGCGGCGAGCCGAGCAGCGCCTCGAGGCAGAATCGGAAGTTTTCGACCTCGACCGTGCCATCGCCGCCCATCTCGACACCGATCCGCCGTACCGCGCTCGCCGGGCGCGGGTCCGCGTGCTGCTCGGCGATGCGGCAGACCTCGAGGGCCAGACTCAACTCATGCATCGCTCTCGACCGTCCGCCGCGGGCAGGAGATCCCCCAGCTCGCCAGCCGGTCGATCACCCGACGGGCCACCTCGTCCACCGCGTCGCCAAGCGCCGCCGTAAGCTCGGTGGAGAGCGCCACCGTGTGGGGTTCCGCGCCGATGGCCACTGTCCTGATTGGCAGGGTGCCGCGGAGCTCCGCCAGTGCCAGCACCTCTTTCAGATCGATTTGGTGCGGCGACAGCTTGTGGGCCAGGTACCGGGGAAGGGATTCGCGCTCCAGCTCCACCGCGCTGCCCGGCGGCTGTCCGGTGCGGATCGCGTCGATCAGCACCACCTCGCTGGCGTCCTCGATCAGGGGCAGCAGGTTCATCCCCCACGTTCCGCCATCGACCAGGTCGACCTCCGGCAGCACTTCCCATTCATCCCGCAGCCGCTCCAGCACCACGAGGCCGAACCCGTCATCCCCCATCAGGGGATTGCCGAGGCCCAGGACCAGGGTCCGTGCGGCGCGGGGGTCAGGCATCGTCGCCATCGACAAACTGCTCTTCCCGCGGGACGAAGCGCCCGCCGCTGATGATCGACGAGATCGTGCCCGTGCGTTCCAGGAGATCGGCCCGGATCGCCAGATAGACGTGAATCGGGACGAAGGTGAGGATGATCCAGGTCAGCACATGATGGATGAACCGCACCACCGGCATGCCGCCGAACACGATCCCGACCCAGTTGAAGGCATGGTAGAAGAACCCCGAGGGGTTCGACTGCCCGTACATGGCGAATCCGGTGAGGACCATGGCGACCGCCACCGCATAGATCCCGGTATAGCTCAGCTGCTGCAGCGGGTTGTGTCCCAGGTAGTGCGGCGCCTTTTCCGGCCGGATCATCAGATAGAACTTCACCTGCCGCCACATGTTGACCCAGTCTCTGGGACGGACCGGGAAGAGCGCGGCGAACCGCTCGAACTTGTTGCCGGCGACTAGCCAGTACCCCCTCACGATCGCCGTCATCACCAGCACGGCCGCGGCGGCGAAGTGCACGAAGCGCATCCAGCCCATGAGATAATGCTGGCTGGTGTCGCCGCCGGTAATGAAGTACGGCTTCCCGATGTAGAGACCGGTGACCACCAGGGCGATGATGCAGAAGACCGCGAGCCAGTGCATCACCCGGATCGGCGCATCCCACAGGTAGACCCAGTGATAGTCACCGCTGGCCGGGGGAATCCGGTGGCCCAGGTGGAAACCGGGCCGGTCGCTCACGGTCCTGGGAGGCGTCGTCATTGGACTTTGACCTCCGTGACCAGGTTCCCTTCGGCGTCGAGAACATGGACGCCACATGCCATGCAGGGGTCGAACGAGTGGATGGTGCGGAGGATCTCCAGCGGCTGGTCCGGCCGGACCAGGGGGTGGTTGTCCACCAGGGAGGCCTCGTAGGGACCCAGCTGGCCCTTGGTATCGCGGGGCGAGCAGTTCCTGGTGCTGGGAACCACGCACTGGTACTTGGTGATCTTCCCATCCTTGATCCGCACCCAGTGGCCCAACCCGCCGCGCGGAGCATCGAGGAAGCCGAACCCTTTCGCCTCGGTGGCCGGCCAACTCGACGGCTCCCACTTGTCCTTGTTGAAGGTCTGGGTGTCGCCGCTCTTGATCCGGTCGACCAGCTGTCCGTACCAATGCTCCAGCCGCCGAGCCAGCAGCACCGTTTCGATGCCGCGCGCGGCGGTCCGGCCCAGAGTCGAGAACAGCACCGCCGGCCCGACCTGCAGCTTGTCGAGAACGGCCTTCACCATGTCCTGGATTTCCTTGTGCCCGCTGGCGAAGCCGACCAGCATCCGGGACAGGGGCCCCACCTGCATCGGCTGGCCATCGTACCGCGGCGCCTTCATCCAGGTGTACTTCTTCTCGCCCTGGAGATAAGTCCACGGCGTCGGCGGTCCGGTGTACTTGGCCTTGGTCTCGCCCTCATAGGGGTGCAGGCCCGCGCTGTCTCCGCCGGAGTACTCGTACCACGAGCTGTTGATGTACTCCTGGATATTGGCCGGATCGAAGGGGTGAACTTTGCTCAGGTCCTTGTTCAGGATGATGCCCCGCGGGAAGTACAGCTTGTTGAGGTCGGTGATGTCCCCTTCGGGGAATTCTCCATAGGAAAGGAAGTTCGGCACTCCGCCACCGATGGCTCCCCATTCCTTATAGAACCCGGCGATGGCCACCAGGTCGGGCCAGTAGACCTCTTCGACGAATCGGCGCGCCCGCTGGATCATCCCGTGGATCTCGCTCAGCCGCACCGCATTAATCGTCTTGGTGCCGTCCAGGTTGATGGCCGACGCCATCCCGCCGACCAGGAAGTTGGGGTGCGGGTTCTTGCCGCCGAAGATGGTGTGCAGCCTGATCACATCCCGCTGCCAGTCGAGCGCCTCGAGGTAGTGCGCCACCGCGAGGAGGTTTACCTCCGGCGGGAGCTTGTAGGCGGGATGGCCCCAGTACCCGTTGGTGAAGATGCCGAGCTGTCCCCCCGCCACGAACGTCTTGAGGCGGTTCTGCACCTCGGCGAAGTAGGTCGGGGAGTTGTTCGGCCAGGGGGACAGCGACTTGGCGATGCGCGCCGTGCCCTCGGGATCGGCCTTGAGGGCGCTGACCACGTCCACCCAGTCGAGCGCGTGCAGGTGGTAGAAATGGATAACGTGGTCCTGCACGAACTGCATCCCGTGGACCAGATTGCGGATGAGGTTGGCGTTGGGCGGAATCTTGATGCCGAGCGCGTCCTCCACCGCCCGGCAGCTGGCCACCGCGTGCACGACGGTGCAGACCCCGCAGATGCGCTGGGTGAATGCCCAGGCATCCCGCGGATCCCTTCCTTCCATGATGATTTCGATCCCCCGGAACTGGGTGGAGGACGCCCAGGCATCGGTGATCCGCCCTTTGTCCGCCTGGACCTCAATCCGCAGGTGCCCTTCGATGCGGGTGATGGGATCGACGACGACTTTGGTCGCAGCCATGGTGAGGCCTCTCGGTTACGCGTTCTTGGATCCCTGGCCACCGGATGGCGGCGGTTCGACCACCGGCAGTTGCCGTTTCCGTTCCCGCATCTGGTGCACGCCTGTCGCGGCCGCGTGCGCCAGCACCCCGGCGGTCGCGCCGATCGCCAGCGCCGCGCCCAGGATGTCCACCTTCTGCTCGATGCCGAACCCGCCGACGTCCGGCAGGCGCCCGTAGAACGGCGTCATCGTGTCCCAGAAGTTGGGTTCGGTGCAGCCGATGCACGGATGCCCCGCCCCGATGGGCCACGATGTACCGCTGTTCCATTGGAAGATGGGGCAGGGCGAGAAGGTCGCCGGACCCTTGCACCCGACGTGATAGAGACACCACCCCTTGCGGGCCGCCTCGTCGTCGAAAGTCTCCACGTACTGCCCGGCGTCGAAATTGGCGCGGCGCGGGCACTGATCGTGGATCCGGGCGCCATAGGCGAACATCGGGCGTCCCAGCGGGTCCACGTCCGGGAGGCGATTGAACGTGAGAAAGTGCACCACTGTCGCCGTGACCACATCGCCGATCGGCGGGCAGCCGGCGATGTTCACGACCGGCTTGTCCTTGATGATCTGCGAGACCCCCACCGCGCCGGTGGGGTTGGGGCGCGCGGCTTGCACGCTGCCCCAGTGGGCGCAGGCGCCGATCGCCACCACCGCCGCGGCGTCCTTGGCCGCTTCCTCCAGAATGTCCTGTGCGGTCCGGCCGCCGACGGTGCAGTAGATGCCGCCGTCCTTGGTGGGGATCGATCCGGTCACCAGCAGGATGTACTTGCCGGCGTTGGCCTTGATCGAGGCCTTCATCGCCGACTCGACCGCGTCGCCCGCCCCCGCCATCAGGGTGTGCTGATAGTCGAGTGAGATGAGATCGAGGACCAGCTCACCGATGGTGGGCTCGCCGCTCCGCAGTACGCTCTCGACGCAGCCGGTGCACTCCTGCAGCTGCAGCCAGATGACGGGTGGCCGCTGCGGCGCGAGCAGCGCGCGTACCATCTTCGGCGCCTGGGACCTGCCCATGCCGAGGACGACACACAAACTCCCGCAGTACTCGACGAATTCTCGGCGGGAGACGCCGTGGCGCGTGAGGCTGTCGGTAAGGCGCTCGCCGGGGAGCCAGTGGAACGAAGTAGGAAGGGACATCGGGTAAACCTCCGGTCGCGCAGGGCGGAACCAAGGACCCTGACTGCGGAGGCGGGACGGCCGTGTGGTCGGATCCGGCCTCCGGGTGGGGCCGGGAAACGCCTCAACCTTCGTGTGTTGCGATGAAGAGTCCCTGAAAGTGCAGTGAATCCGATCGGCTTTGCATGAAGGTCGGGTAACGGCCTCGCTGAGTGTCAGGCAACTGAGGGCATATCATGGCGGCCGGTGCCGGGGTGTCCCAATGGATCAACCGCCCCCGGCGTATTCATGATGGAATGTTACCTGACTCCGATTTCCGAACACCGGGAGGATTCGCCGTATGAAGGACTCGTTTCGACTCGCCGCTCTCGCCCTGATCCTGGCCATTCCCCTGGCCGCTCAGCAGCCCAGTGGAGGTCCCGGGGCGGCGGGTGCGCCAGGTGCCGGAGAGCGACACCACGGCATGCCCGGGATGGGGCGGCACGGCATGGGACCGGGGCGGGGAGACATGGCGTACGCGCCGTCGCGCCTGCTGGCGCGGAACGCGGAGTTGCAGCTCACCGCCCAGCAGATCGTGGCGCTGACTGCGGTCCGGGACGCCGCCCGGAAGTCGGCCCAGACCGCGATGGAGCAGTCGCACCGCCAGATGGACGAACTGCGGGCGGCCTTGGACGCCAATACGCCGGACACGGCGGCGGTGCGCAGCCGCTTCCTGGCGGTGCATGAGAGCATGGGCCAAGCGCACCTCGCGATGCTGATCGCGAGCGCCCGCGCCAAGGCGTTGCTCACCGACGCTCAGCGCAGCCAGGTAGCCACTTGGAAGGGGCGGCATTCCCACGACGGGCGGCGCTGGGGCGGTCACCGCTCCGACGGGGCCGGGGCGCCGCCTTCAGAGATGGGACGCTGACGGGCCTTTCGCCAGCCGACACACTTGACTGGAGGCAACCCCTCGCCGGATGGCGGTGGGGTTGCCTCCACTGTGCTCCTGGCCCGGTCGCTGGTACCCCTCCCTGCCTCCGCTCCACCGGATTAGGCTTGAGCCAGACCCCTGTCATTCCGCTTCACGCCCCAGCGGGGGACCGATGGACTGGCCCAGCGCCGAGTTCGCCCGCTTTCTGGAGACCCTGCCCGACGCCGCGCTCGTAGCTGACCGCGGCGGACGACTCGTCCTCGCCAATACCCGCGCGCACGCCGTGCTCGGCCACCGGACGGGGACCCTGCCGGGGCAGGCTCTCGGCTCCCTCCTGGTTCCCTCCAATCGCGACAGCATCCCGGAACTGATCCGGCAGCTTGCTGCCACCGAGGGTGCGGCGGGTGAACTCGCCCTCCATCCTGCCGGCGGACATCGATCCACGGTTCAAATCCGGGTCGCCCCGGTGGCGCTGGCCGGGAGCGAAGATGGGCATGTCGTCATCCTGCTCCGGGATATCACGGAAGAGAAGAAGGGAAGAGACCTCCTCCAGCTGAGCGCGGATCGGCTGACCCAAGCGCTCCGGGTGTCCCGCATGGGCATCTTCGACCATGACCATGTGCGGGACACGGTCTACTGGTCGCCGGAGCAGCGTGCCAACTATGGCTGGGGTCCCGATGAGACGGTCACCCTGAGCAAATTCCTCGAGCAGGTCTACCCCGCCGATCGCGAGCGGATCGGCGACGCGGTGCGGCTCGCGCACAACCCGTCGGGTGACGGGTTATTCGACGTGGAGCACCGCATCATTCGCCGCGACGGCGAGATCCGCTGGCTGGTCACCCGTTCGCAGACGCTGTTCGACGGCGCCGAGGCTGAACGCCGCCCGGTGCGCACCGTAGGCGCGGTGCTCGATGTGACCGAGCAGCGGCGCGCGGAAGAGGAGCTGCGGCTCTTCCGGCAGGCGACCGACCTCGCCACCGAATCGATATTCTGGCTCAACCGCGACGGGAAGCTCTTGTACGTCAACGAGTCCGCCTGCCAGTCGCTCGGGTACACCAGGGAAGAGCTGCTTC
>DASPUE010000012.1:0-2600 GCA_035623055.1 Gemmatimonadales bacterium | reverse complement strand
GATCCAGCGCGCGTCGACGCTGTAGCGGTGGAAGCCGCCACCGAGGTGATCGTGAATGCCGCCGCGGGCCATCGCAAGCAGGGTGCGGACCGCCATGTCGCGGGCCCAGTCCTCGCCGGTATCCCGCCACCGGGCCAGGAGGAACAACACGGCGGCCGGGTGGGGGAACTTGGGCTGGGTGCCAAAGCCGCCGTTACGAAAGTCGAACAGACTTCCGACCGCTCTGGTTGCCTCGGCGAGGAGTGCGGGGCCCGGCTCGCCGGGCGCGGCCTCGTTCAGGTGCTCCTCGAGCGCCCGCCGGAGGGCAGCGGCTTGCTGCTCGACCCGGTCGCGCTGCCCATGATAGGCCGCGCGCACTTGTTCCAGTACGGCGCGGAACCCGGGGCGGCCGTATTTCCCGTCCGGTGGGAAATAGGTGCCACCGTAGAAGACTCTGCCATCGGGCGTCAGGAAGGCGGTGAGCGGCCACCCTCCCTGACCGGTGATCGCCTGGACGGCGCGCTGATAGCGGGCGTCGACGTCGGGCCGCTCATCGCGGTCCACCTTGATGCAGATGAAGTTGGCGTTGAGGAGATCGGCGATTCCCGGATCCTCGTACGACTCGCCATCCATCACATGGCACCAATGGCACCAGACCGCGCCGATGTCGAGCAGGATGGGACGGTCCTGACTGTGGGCCGCCGCGAAGGCCTCCGCGCTCCAGGGGAACCAGTGGATCGGCTGATGGGCCGCGGAATGGAGGTAGGCCGAGGTCGCGGCCGCGAGGCGATTGCTCATGCGCCGGTCAGGTCGCGCCGTGGAGCAGACTGAACAGGAGGAGCACCAGCACCAGCGCGGTGATGGCGATGTAGACCCGGTCCCGCTGTCGGAGGAAGGCCACCAGTGCCAGTGCCACTCGGGCGATCGGCGTCGCCACCAACAGCACCACCGCCACCTGGATCAGGGCACGGCTGTCACCGCCGGCCAGTCCCCGGAGGATGCCGCCCATGGATCGGTACTGGGCGGATTCGCGGCGGAAGCTATCGAGGGCGACGGTCTCATGACCGTGGGCGGCCAGCAGGAGCACGCCGCCCAGGATCCCGACTCCCGCGGCGAGGATCACGCCGGCGCGCAGCACGGCCCCGATGGCATTCTCCACCTGTTGCTCGGTCCACGGCGCGCGCTGTTGGCTCATAGCCGTCCGGTCAGGCCCTTGTAGAGCATCTCGGCCGCGAGCAGGACGACGACACCGGTGAACAGCTGCCGGAGATGCGGTGTATGGGCGCGCACCAGCAGCTTCGCGCCTAACACGGCCCCGAGCAGCACCCCCAGCATGACGGGGAGTGCCAGCGTGGGGTCGACGTAGCCCCGGTGCAGGTAGACCCCGGCTCCCGCCGCGGCCGTCACGCCGATCATGAAATTGCTGGTCGTGGTGGAGACCTTGAAGGGAAGCCCCATGGCCTGATCCATCGCGAGTACCTTGACGACCCCCGACCCGATCCCGAGCAGCGCCGAGAGCATCCCCGCCACGAACATGAGGCCAAAGCCCAGGGAAAGCCGGTGGACTCCGTACGGGGTCGGCCCGGAGGGGCCCGGATACGTGGAGGGGAGATTCAGGCGGAGAGCCAGTGGATCGGACGGCCCCGTGCTGGGCAGAGCGGCGTGCGAGCGGAACGAGGAGTAGGCGGTAACGAGCAGCACCAGGCCGAACAGGACCGCCAGCAGGGACGTCGGCGCGTAGACGGCCAGTACCGCTCCGAGCAGGGCTCCGATCGTGGTCGCGACCTCGAGGAAGATGCCGACGCGGATGTTGGTGTAGCCCTCCCGGACAAAGGCCGCCGCCGCACCGGATGAGGTCGCGATGACCGCGACCAGGGACGCGCCGATGGCGTATCGGAGATTCACGCCGAACAGGACGGTCAGCATCGGGATGATGACGATGCCCCCGCCGAGGCCAGTGAGTGCCCCCAGCATTCCGGCCAGCGTCGAGCCGGCCATCACCAGTAGAACGAAGAGCGCGAGGGTCACGGGAGCGGCGCGAATCGAGCGGTGAAGTGCCTCAGGACCGGCGCCTGCTCCACGAAGCGGTACCCGCGGACCGAATCTTTCCGGCGGTAGATGTTGAGTATCGCCTCGACCACGTAGTCGACGTGGCTCTGGGTGTAGACCCGCCGCGGGATGGCGAGCCGCACCAGTTCCATGGGAGCAGTAGTCTCTTCCCCGGAGGCCGGGTCCCTCCGACCGAACATGACCGTGCCGATCTCCACGGCGCGGATACCGGCCTCGCGATACAACTCCACCACCAGCGCCTGCCCCGGCAGTTCCCGCGGTGGGATCTGCGGGAACAGCGCGGCCGCGTCGATGTAGACCGCATGCCCTCCCGGAGGCTGCACGATCGGTACGCCCGCCTCGGAAATATGCCGCCCGAGGTAGGTGGTCGAGGTGATGCGGTAAAGCAGGTAGTCCTCCTCGAGCGCTTCCTTGAGACCGATGGCGATCGCCTCGAGGTCACGGCCGGCGAGGCCACCATAGGTCGGGAAGCCCTCGGTGAGAATGAGCAGGTTGCGCTCCTGCTGGGCCACCTGGGCATCGTTGCTTGCGATGAACCCGCCGATGTTGGC
>DASPUE010000011.1:0-3665 GCA_035623055.1 Gemmatimonadales bacterium | reverse complement strand
CGGCGGGTGCGCCCTCGAGCTTGCGGTTCACGTAGGCCGTGAGCAGCGTCATGGCCTCCGCCTCCCTCGGCCCAGCGGTCTTGTCCACGATGACTTGCAGGCGTTCGAACTCCGCGCGGACCTGATCCGCGGGGATCAGATGGGTGCGGGTCGAGATGATGGCGGCCTCGAGAACCGCGTGGCGGGCGCGGTTGAAGCCCAGGAATTCCCGGCGGACTCCTCGATGGACCACCCGCGTGACGATGCGCGAGCGGGGCGGCGTCGAATCCACGGACGCCATCTCCACCTCTCGCCAGCTGCAGGCCGCGTCGATGACTACCCCCCGGACCACCGCCGCGGGGGAGGAGGCGAACACTCCGGTTCCCGTCACGCCCTGCACGAAAAGCATGACGTCGTCGGTGAGGTTGATGACCGCCTGGCCGGTGGCCGTGAGGTTGCGGAAGGTGGTGGTATCGACGAACGGCTTGATGACGATCGTGTCTTCGCCCCATTCAACACCCATCGGGGCGTAGTTCGGCGTTCCGGCGGCGTCGAGGGTGGTGAGAATCGACTCGATGATCATGGGGGCCAATCTGGCCCTGTTCGGGAGGAAGGCGCTAGGGGCAGAACCGGGTCCTAGCATCCGGTTGGAGGGACGGGGTATGTCGAGGGGGGCGACAGGGAGCGGAGGCGGGCGCCTCCGCTCGATCGTGATCGGGTCTACTGCTCCAGCACCTGCACCTCCACATGTGACGGGTACCGGGTGCTCCGGTACACCTTGTGGGTTTGGGCCCGGAAGTCGCTCTCTTTTGCCTCGAACACGTTGGGGACCCAGGTCTGGGGGTTTCGGTCATACACCGGGAACCAGGTGCTCTGCACCTGGATCATGATGCGGTGTCCCTTGAGGAAGGTGTAGGCCTGCTGGTGGAGGTCCACGGTGAACGCCGTCACCTGGTTCGGCACCAGCGGCGCTGGACTGGACCAGCTGTTCCGGTAGCGCCCCCGCAGGATCTCACTCGCGACCATCAGCTGGTAGCCGCCCATTCGCGGGGAGAGGTCTCGCAGTGAATCGGGGTAGACATCGATGAGCTTCACCACCCAATCGGCGTCCTTCCCGGTGGTGGAAGCGAACAACTTCGCGGTGATCGGTCCCGCGATCGTAAGATCCGCGGTCAACGGCCCCGTCTCATAGGAGAGGACATCGGGGCGATTGTGCACGAATCGCTGGTCCTCGACGAGCCAGGTGTACCAGTCCGAGCCCCGCGAATCGTAGGTGAGCTGAATCGGGCGATTGCGATACGGGATCGGGTGCGCCGGATCGGAGACGTAGGCATCGAAACCCGTGGGGCTCTTCGAAGGAGCCAGCTCCAGGCCGCCTTTGTCGGCGAAGTAGAGACGCCAGATCTTCGTGGCGGCCGTCGGCGGCCAACGGTCGAAGCTCTGCCAGCGGTTCGCGCCTGCCAGGAAGATCATCGCTTCATCGAACGGCAGCCGGCCCTTGTCTTTGAGCCAGTAGGCGAACCACGGCGCCTGGATTTTCTCCCGGAAGTAGGCGCCGGTCTTCTCGGTGAAGCTGATCCGTCCGAGGCTGTCGCCGGCGGCCCGTCCCCAGCCGCCATGGTTCCAGGGACCCATCACCAGGAAATTGATCCGGGCAGTGTCGAGCTTTTCGAGGGTCTCGTAGGTCCTGAGCGCGCCGTAGAAGTCCTCCTGGTCCCACCAGCCCCCGACAGTGAGAGTCGGCACGGTGAGTCTGGTCAGGTAGGTGGGCAGTGCCTGGGCGCGCCAGAAGGCATCGTATGTGGGGTGCCTGGTGAAATTGAGCCAGGTAGGCACCCGGCCCGCGAGCAGGGTCGTGAGATTCGACAGCGGCCCCTGCTCGAGGTACCAGTCGTAGGTGTCGTACCGGCCGATGGGCACGGGGGTCGACTGGTCGGTGGAGAGCTCCAGGCTGGCGCTGTACTCGAACCCATACGACAGTCGGAAAGCGCCGTGGTGGAAGAAGTCATCTCCCATCCAGGCGTCGGTCATCGGGGCCTGCGGGGAGATCGCGCGAACCGCGGGATGCGGGTGGATGCCCGCCATGGCAGCCAGCCACCCGGGGTAGCTGATGCCGAGGACGCCGACCCGGCCGTTGGATCCCGCGACGTTCACGAGCAGCCAGTCGACGGTATCGTAGGTATCGGTGCTTTCGTCGACGCCCTTGGGGTCGAGCGGGCGGTTCATCACGAACTGGCCTTCCGAGCCGTATCGTCCCCGGATGTCCTGGAAGACGAAGATGTACCCCTCCTCCGCCAGCTCCTTGAGATAGGCCCGGAAGTATCGTGGCGCTCCGCCGGCGACGCCGTACGGCGTGCGCATCATGAGGAACGGGAGCGGTTCCGGATGTCCGGCCGGGCGATAAACATAGGTATGCAGTTTGACCCCGTCCCGCATCGGCACCATCGCCATGCGCGCATCGAAGCCCGGCACGCTGTCAGCCGGTGCCTGCCCGGCGAGGGGAGTGGCAAAGAGGCATAGAGCGAAGAAGGACCACTGGCGCATGCGGGCTCCGGGATCGATCGGGTCGAGGAACTTGAAGAGTAGGATGCGACGCGCGGTGCAGAAAATGGCTAGCGCACCAGTTCAGGGGGAGGGGGCGCGGCGCTGATATCCGGCTCGACGTCCGGCACCGGCACAGAAGCGCTGTCAGCGCGGTCGGGGACATTCCTGCCTCGCCCGCCGGTCAGGAACCAGTCGAGCATTCGGTAACCATATTCGGTCAGCACCGACTCGGGGTGGAACTGCACGCCCACCACCGGATGGACGCGGTGAGAGACTGCCATGATCTCCCCATCTTCGGCGGTGGCGGTCACGGCCAGCTCTGACGGGACCGATTCGGGCGCGATGACCAGCGAGTGGTACCGGGTCGCCGTGAAGGGGCTGGGCAGGCCGGTGAAGACCGAGGTGCCATCGTGCGTGATGCGCGAGGTCTTGCCATGCATCGGCCGCTTGGCGCGGACGATCTCGGCGCCGTAAGCGGCGCCGATGGCCTGGTGGCCGAGACAGACACCGAAGATGGGTATCGTGGGGCCGAAGCGGCGAATCGCCTCGACCGAGATCCCGGCCTCATTGGGGGAGCAGGGACCGGGTGAAACGATGATGTGGCTGGGCGCCAGGGCCGCGATCTGGTTCAGCGACAACGCGTCGTTGCGGCGTACCACTGCCTCGCCTCCCAGCTCCGCGACGTACCGGGCCAGGTTGTAGACGAAGCTGTCGTAGTTGTCGATGAGGAGGATCATGGCGTGGCGACCGCTCCGGCGAGGGCGGTGATGAGCGCTCGAGCCTTGTCGAGCGTTTCCTGATATTCACTTTCGGGATCGGAGTCCGCCACAATCCCGCCGCCGACGGAGAAGGTCACCCGGCCCGCCGCGGCGACCAGGGTGCGAATCACGATGCTGGTGTCCATCGCCCCGGTGAAGCTCACATAGCCGATCGACCCGCAATAGATGCCCCGGCGGGTGGGCTCGAGCTCGGCGATGATCTCCATCGCCCGCACCTTCGGGGCGCCGGTGATCGAGCCACCCGGAAATGCCGCCGCCAGCAGATCGGTCGGGCCCCGCCCCGGCGCCAGCTCGCCGACGACGGTGGAGACCAGATGGTGGACGGTCGGGTACTGCTCTAGGGCGAACAGCTCCGGGACGCGC
>DASPUE010000010.1:0-7824 GCA_035623055.1 Gemmatimonadales bacterium | reverse complement strand
CCCTACGGGGCCACCGTGGTGGTGACCGGAGTGGTCGCGCCGCTCGGCGATCTCTACCGCTGGCATCAGGCCCTGCACGCGGGCTCGGTGCTCCCCAACTCGACCCGCGATCTGATGTTCACCGGTTCGGGCAATGGCTATGGCATGGGGTGGGTGGTTGGCCGGACGCCGGGGGGCGCCAGGGTGATCCAGCACGCCAGCGATCAGCCGGGATTTCAGCTCTGGTACGGCTACTTCCCCGAGAAGGATGTGCTGGTCCTCCTCGCGGCGAACACCGATGACGGGTTCCGGGCGCCGGTGTCGGAGCGGCTGACCCAGATCCTGGTGGACGGCCAGCCGGCAACCCCGGGCGGCACCACCAAGGCCGAACGGGCCGGTGGAGAGTAGAGCTGGGGAGCCCTGCCCCGACTTCTGAAACAGGGACCGACCGGGGGGCGTAGCGGTGGATGGCTCGCTCCCCGGCCGTTGGCACGTTCAGGAAGGGCCCGATGCGACTGACCCCGCCGTCCGGTACCGCGCTTCGCCGCCGGCACCTGCGCCTGCAGACTGCGCTGGTGCTGGGCGGCTGGACGGCGTTCGGGTTGTTCTCATTCGCGCAGGTCATCGCCTATAACCACGTCTCGGGCCAGCCGCCCCTCCCCTGGCGGCCCCTGCTGGCCGTCTCCCTCGCCAGCGCCTGGATGTGGGCCCTCCTCACGCCCGCCGCCCTCTGGGTTGCCAATCGACTGCAGTTCGAGCCGGGCCAGCGGGTGCGGAGCCTCATCCTGCACGGCTTGGCCGGAGTCTGCTTCGTGCTGCTGTCGACGATCCTCGACCGTTCGATGGGACTGCTGCTCAGCCATTCGCCGCTCCGGCCGTTCATGACCAGCCTGCTGTACCGGTTCGACAGCCGGCTGCTCGCCTATCTCTGTATCGTGACGGTGTCCCAGGCAGCGCGGTTCGCGGTCCTCTACCGCGAGCGGGAAATCCGCGCGGCGGAACTCGAGGCGCTGCTGGCTCGCGCCGAGTTGCAGCTGCTCAAGATGCAGTTGCAGCCGCACTTTCTGTTCAATGCGCTGAATACGATCGCCGAGATGGCGCATAACGATCCCAATGACGCGGACCGGCTGATCGCGCGGCTCGGCCATTTGCTGCGGCTTTCGCTGGAGCAGGCGGGGCATCAGGTGGTCCCCTTCCGCCAGGAGCTCCAGATCCTGGAGGCCTACCTCGAGATCGAAGCCACCCGGTTCCAAGATCGCCTCGCGGTGGAGCTGGACATGTCGCCCGACGTGCTCGAGGCCGGCGTGCCCGCTCTCCTGCTGCAACCGCTGGTGGAGAATGCCATCCGCCACGGAATGGCTTCCGGGAGCGGCCACGGCCGGATCGAAATCCGCGGCCGGGTGGACGATGACCAGTTGCGCCTCGAGGTGCGCGACAACGGGCCGGGATTTCCTCCGGTCGCCCAGTACCGGGAGGGATTGGGACTGCGGAATACCCGGGAGCGGCTCCGTCAGCTCTACGGCGGCGACCACGCCTTCCGCCTTGGCAATGACCCTCGCGGTGGCGCGGTGGTCGAGATCGTCTTTCCCTTCCTCATCTGTGGTGAGGTCCACACCCCGCTGCACCTTCGGATTCCCACCCCGGCGCTGCCGGCATGAGCGTCCGGACCCTCGTAGTGGACGACGAGCCGTTGGCTCGCCGCCGCCTGGTCCGGTTGCTCGAGGAGGAACCCTCCGCAGAGCTGGTCGCCTCCTGTGGCACCGGCCCCGAAGCAGTCGAGGCCGTGCGCCGCCACGCCCCGGACCTGCTCTTCCTGGACATTCAGATGCCGGGCCTCGACGGCTTCGAGGTGCTCAACGCCCTCGGGGACGCCACCCCGGCCGCCGTCGTGTTCGTCACCGCGTTCGACGCCTTCGCCGTTCAGGCGTTCGAAGCCAATGCGCTAGATTACCTGCTCAAGCCGTTCGACGCCGATCGGTTCCACCGGGCCTTCCGGCGGGCCGAAGAGCGGCTGCGGCGGCCGGAAGCCGGGTCGGAGACGCCCCGGCTCACCGCGTTGCTCGAAAGCCTGACCCGCCAGCGTCAGGCAACCGAGCGGCTGGTGATCCGGGCCGAAGGGCGGGTCTACTTCGTGCGAGTGACTGACATCGACTGGATCGAGACGGCGAGCAACTACGTGCGACTGCACTGCGGCAAGACCGCGCACCTCCTGCGCGAATCGCTGTCGAGCCTCGAGGCACGGCTCGATACCGAGCGCTTTCTGCGCATCCATCGCACCACGATCGTCAACGTCGAGCGTCTGCGCGAACTCCAGCCCTGGTTCTCCGGTGAGTTCATCGCGATCCTGCAGGACGGCACCCGGCTCAAGGTGAGCCGGGGCTACCGGGATCGCGTGGCCCGTTGGCTGGGGCAGACCCTCTGAACACCGCGACCGAACTTCATCCCGCCCTGTTGCAGGCGGCGATCACCCTGGGGATCACCGCCCTCTGCGCGGTGCTCTACCAGCGCTATCATAAGCCCTACTTCTTCTGGTGGGCGGTCGCCTGGACGCTGTACTGCTGCCGCCTGGTCGCCATCGTCATCTATCTCCTCGGCCGGGACGCCACCTGGCTCTTTGTCCACCAGGTGATCACCGGCTGGACCGCCATCGCGTTCCTGTGGAGCGCGCTGGTCTTCTCCCGCGGGGTGCGCTTCCGCCCCGTATACCTTCTCGTGGTGCTGTTTCCTCCGGTCTGGTCGCTGTTCGCGATCTACGAATTCACCGAGCGCGACCAATTCCTCTTCGCCGCCCTTCCAGCCGTGGCCTTCCTCAGCGGCGCGACGCTGTGGACCGCGGGCGTATTCTTCCGCTTCCGGCGCCAGTCGGGCTCGCGCGGTGCAATGCTCCTCGGCATCGCATTCCTGCTCTGGGGATTCCACCATCTGGACTATCCCATCTTCCGGGCCAAGGGCGCCTGGAACCCCTGGGGCTACTACCTGGACATCATTTTCACTCTGGCGGTGGGCGCGGGAATCCTGCTCCTGGTGCTCGAGGACATCGAACGCGGGCTCGGCGCGATGGCAGCCCTCTCCGGCGATCTCCAACGGGGAGATGGAGCGGCTGATGTCCCCGGCGCGTTGCTCCGGCGAGCCCTCGTCCTGCCCGGTGTGCGGGGCAGCGCACTCTTCGACCGCCAACGCGGTCTGGTCGTCCGGGGGCTCGGCGCCTCAGCCGCATGGGAAGGCGCCGCCCCTCCCGGGAGATTGTCAGGGCTGGTCCGCGAGGTTCTCACCACCGGCCGTCCCCGCTCGAGCAGCGGAGGCGAGTTCGCGTACGCAGCCGCGCTGCCGGTCGTGCAAGGCACCGAGGTTCGGGGCGCCATGCTCATCGTCGGTGACGCGCGGGACCCCTTCACGGCGCTCGACGAGTCGTTCCTCAATGCCCTGGGTCATCAGGTCGGTGCCGCGTTGGAGAACGCCGATCTGGACCGGCGTCTGCGTCGCCGCACAGAGGAGCTGGAATGGTTGTCAGGGCGCATGGTCGCGCAGCATGAAGAGGAGCGCCGGCGCCTTTCCCTCGAGTTGCACGACGAGACCGCGCAGGTCTTCTCCGCCGTGAAGCTGCAGCTCGGGATCGTGCGGGAGGAGGTGCCCGCCGCCGAGGCGGCGCGCCTGGGGCGGGTCCTGGAGCTGGTGGATGAGGGCATGGCGAGCATCCGACGGGTCACCGAAGCCCTGCGGCCATCCCTGCTCGATGACCTGGGACTGCTGCCCGCGGTACGTGCCCTGGTGACAGACTTCGAGACCCGTACCGGCATCGTCGCGTCCTTCGAGGGGCCGGCGGCGCTCCCCGCGTTGCCGGAGGCCGCCGAACTAGCGGTGTTCCGGGGAGTGCAGGAGGCCCTCTCGAACGTCGCGCGCCACGCCGAAGCGAGCCAGGTATCGGTCGAAGTCACCGCGACAGACGAAAGCCTCGGGATCGTCATCGTGGACGACGGTCGTGGCTACTCTCCGGCGGACGGCTCAGCCGAAGAACGGATGGGACTAGCAGGCATGAGAGAACGGTTCGCGGCACTGGGTGGGCGGGTGACGATCGCCCGCGAGACCGCGGGAGGCACCCGACTCCGCCTTGAGCTGCCCGATCTTGGGGGCACCTCGTGAGCGATGCACCGGTGCGGGTGATGCTCGTGGACGATCATACCCTGGTCCGCGAAGGGGTCCGTCACGTGTTGACCGGCACACCCGGGTTCGAGGTCGTAGCCGAAGCGGGCGATGGCGAGGCCGCGGTGCGCCTCGCGCCAACCTCGCGGCCCGACCTCGTGGTTCTCGATCTCTCACTCCCCGGCGCCAGCGGCCTCGATGTGACCACGCGTCTTCGGGAAGTCCTGCCTTCGGTGCGGGTCCTGATCCTGAGCGTGCACGACCACCCCGAATACGTGCTCGGTGCCGTCCGGGCGGGGGCGCAGGGCTACCTGCGCAAGGACACCTCCCCCGCGGAGCTGCGGGAGGCCCTGCGGGCGGTGGCGCGGGGAGAGTCCTATTTCAGCCCGCCGGTGGCCCGGCATCTGAGCGCCGCCGTACGGGGAGATGCTCCCGCCGACGATGCGGCAGCCCGCCTTGCGCGGCTGACCCCGCGGGAGCGGGAGGTGCTCGGCGGCATCGCCGCGGGAGAGACCAGCCGCGCCATCGCCACTCGATTGGGCCTCTCCCCCCGCACGGTGGAGAGCTACCGGGAAAGCCTGGCCCGAAAGCTCGACATCAAGACCGTGGCCGGGCTCACCCGGTTCGCGGTAGAGGCCGGCATGGTGAAGGAATGAGCCTCACCGACCTCTCATCGTGGACGTATGGGAGCCTTCATCAAATGAACCGTTTTTCCCGTAGTTCTACGGTACCCGCCCCGTAGCTTCCCGAATTACGCGGGTTTCCGGCCAGCACTAGCGTTGGGCGCACCTAGGGTGCGGTCCCTTCACAACCTGCGGCAGGAACCACGCACATGCAGATCCACGCTGGCGCCCTCGTTGCTCTCGTTCTCGTAGGTACCACTTCCCTGCTCGCACAGGATCAGCCGCAACGCGCTCAGCGGGACACGGCCATCGAGCTTCCACCGATGACCGTTACCGCCACGCGGGATCCTCGCGAGGTCTTCCGCACCCCGGCGCCCGTGAGCGTGGTGGATTCCACCACGCTCGCTCGCCGCGCCCCGGCCAGCATCACCGACCTGTTCTTCGACCTGCCGGGGCTGGACGTCAATGGAGTGGGCCCGAGCCAGTCACGGCCGATCATTCGCGGCCTGCTCGGCGAGCGGATCCTGCTCCTGGAAGATGGCATTCGCATGAACAACTCCCGCCGAGAGTCCGATTTCGGCGAGATCCCTTCTCTTGTTGGTCTCGAAGGATTGGGCCAGGTCGAAGTGGTGCGCGGGCCGGCATCGGTCCTGTACGGCACCGACGCCATTGGCGGGGCGATCAACCTCATCACCCGCCAGCCGCCGCAGGCCCTCGGTCAGACCGCGCTGCACGGTTCGTTCGGTTACCGCTACCAGGGCGCGGGTGACCAGCAGCGCCCCTACGGCCTGATCTCCGGAACCGCCGGAAGGTTCAGCTTCCTCGCCTACGGTGCCTATCGGGACGCCAGCGACTACACCGCGCCGCCCGGCAACTTCGGCACCGATACCCTGCGATACGGAACCCGAGTCCACGATACCGGCGTCAAGGACCAGAACTACGCCGCCCAGCTTGGGTACGCCCTGGGAGAGAATCAGGGGCTCAAGCTCCGATACGAGCGCTACACCTCGGATAACGCCGGTTTCGGCTGGGTGGCGAGCGCGGATCTCGGCCAGCCGTTCAATCCGGACATCATCATCCGCTATCCCAATCAGGGCGTCGACAAGGTGTCGCTCGGCTACACCAACCGGGCGTTGGGTTCGGCACTGGCGGACCGGGTCGATGTGACGACCTACTTCGTCAGCAACTCCCGGCACCTGGACTTCGACCTGCTGATTCCGACTGGCCCGGGAAGCTCGGGGACCGTCGCGGCCAACAACTTCACCGATATCGACACCTACGGTCTTCGGGTAGAAGCGGCGAAGGCCGTCGGTAAGGTGCTTCTGACCTACGGCGTCGATGGCTTCGAGGACCGCACTACCAACACCGACACCACCATCACGACCGGTCTCGGACCGACGACCGTGGACCCGGTGACCAAGACGCCCAACGCCCTCTTCCGGAGCGTGGGCGCCTTCCTGCAGAGCGACTTCCATTTTGGACAGAAGCTGAACCTGATCGCGGGCGTGCGGGTGCAGGACATCAAGGCCGAGACCCGCCTGACGCCCACGGTAACCACGCCACTGGTCTCCCACGACAACGCCACGGTGGTAGGCTCACTGAACGCCGAGTACTTCGTTACGGAGAATGTCAGCCTGATCGGAAGCGTGGGGCGCGGCTTTCGTTCTCCCAATCTGATCGAACGCTTCTTCAACGGTCCGACCCCCGAGGGTTCGGGGTTCGAGGTCCAGAGCCCGAACCTGAAGCCCGAGACCAGCATCAACCTCGACGCCGGATTCCGGTTGCGGGGCCGCCCGGGGAGTCTCGAAGTCTTCGGCTTCCGTAACGAGATCAGCGACGCCATCACCCTGGTGCCGAACGGCGACTCCGTGCAGGGCGTCCCGGCCTTCACCAACGTGAACATCGACAAGCTGCGCTACCTCGGCCTCGAAGCGAATGGGCACCTGATCCTCGGATACGGATTCTCCTCGGTGGCCAACTTCACCGTGTTCGACTCGAAGGACGTGCTGAACCCCAGCAACCCGGTGGCCCAGACCTATGGGCTGCGGTTGGCGGGCGAGCTACGCTACGACCACCCGAATGGCCGATTCTGGCTCGCGTACGGAGCCCGGCACAACGGGCGCCAGAAGGACATCACCACGACGCCGCTCCCCAACTTCACGGTCATGCAGGCGCGCGCCGGCGCCATCCTGTTCCGCGCGGGGCGGAGCCAGCACATGGTCATGCTGACGCTCGACAACGTGGCCAACAAGCTCTACAGCGAGGCCTCCAACTCGAACTTCTTCAGGCCCAACCCCGGACGGAATGTCACCGCGGCGTATCGAGTCGACTTCTAGAGTCGTCGTCCGATGACCCCTTCACCGGTCCACTACATCCCGATTCTCACCACCGTGTTCGCCCTCGGGTTCGCGGTGGTGCTGTTTCGGCGCCTGCGCGAGCGCGGGGGACAGCACCTGCTCTGGTGGGGGCTGGGAATGCTGACCTACGCGGCCGGTACCATCACCGAATCCTCCACCACCCTGCTCGGCTGGCACGAACCGGTGTTCCGCCTCTGGTACATCACGGGAGCGCTGCTCGGCGGAGCACCCCTGGCGCAGGGCACCGTGTACCTGATGCTGCCCCGACGGACGGCCAACCGACTTACCCTGATCCTGGTGGCCACCGTCCTCGCGGGAGCGGTCTGCGTGTGGCTCTCCCCCATTAACCAGGAGCTGGTGGAGCCTTATCGATTGTCTGGGAAGGTGCTGGAGTGGCGGTGGGTTCGGTTCATCAGTCCCTTCATCAACCTCTACGCCCTGGTCTTTCTCATGGGGGGCGCGATCCTCTCCGCGGTCCGCTACGCCCGAAAGCGTGAGACTCGCTACCGGGCACTCGCGAATGTCTTCATCGCCGTCGGCGCCCTCCTGCCGGGCGTCGGAGGAACCTTCACCCGGCTTGGCCATGTCGAAGTGCTGTACGTGACCGAGTTCCTCGGCCTCTGCTGCATCGCCATCGGCTATCGGCTCAGCGTAGGCCCTGCCCTGCCTCACGCCGGCCTGGTCAGCCGGCCTGCCCCTGCCCCCCAGACGTAGCCGGTCGCTTT
>DASPUE010000009.1:0-2304 GCA_035623055.1 Gemmatimonadales bacterium | reverse complement strand
ACCTGCACCGCGGGCGCGATCGCCACGCCGGCGATCGCATTGGTCGGCTGGGCGGTGAACACCAGGGTGGCAGCCGCGCCCGGATTGATGCTGAACGAGGCGCTGACGTCTTCGGTGAGACCCAGACTGGTGGCCTTGAAGGTGTAGCCGCTCCCCACCTTATCGACCTTGAGGGTCGAGAACGTGGCGAGGCCGGCGACCGCATTCACCGAGGCGGTTCCCGTCAGGGTGCCGCCGACTGGATTGGTGCCGAAGGCGATCGCAACCGCCCCGGTGAAGCTGGTGGCGGTGTTGCCGTTCACGTCCTGGGCCGTGACGACCACGGCCGGCGTGATCGCACTGCCGGCGGCAGTGGCGACTGGCTGAGTCGTGAAGACCAGGCTCGCGGCCGGTCCGGCGGTGATCGCGAACGCGGTGCTGGGCGCGATCAGGGAGAGCCCCGTGGCCGTGGCCGAGAGGGTGTAGCCGGTTCCACTCCGATTGATGTGGAGGTCGGTGAAGGTCGCGACGCCCGAGACGGCGGCAACCGTGAGGGTCCCGGCGAGAGTGGCGCCGGCGGTCCCGGTGCCGGCGGTGATGGACAGGGTCACGTTGCCGTTGAAGCTCACGGCGGTCCGGTTGTGGTCATCCTTGGCGGTCACCACGACCGTGGACATGGCCTGGCCGGCCGTGGCAGACGTCGGCTGGGTACTGAACGCGAGGCCGGTCGCCGACCCTGGAGTGTTGACGGAGGTCGGCTCGCTGCAGGTGACCAGGATGCCGACGAGGAGCCCGATCGCGCCGATGCGCAGGGCACGGTCCCGGAATGAGGGCCGGAGAATCGGAGCGGGGCGCATACTACCTCCTAAAGGTGCCACCTCGATGCACTCCCCCGTCTGGGGGGTGCCTTGAGGGCGAAAAAGGCCAGAGTCAGCAGAACCCGAGTGAATGAAGGGCCCTTGTGGAATTGTGACGAATTGCCGTGCGCACACCTGCAAATGCTCGCCGATGCCTCCATGGGCGGAGGGCCAGCGGCGACGCATTTGCGGTCGATCTAGTCGTTAGATGGTGAGTTACCGCACAGTTTGGATGCTGTCAAGAGCACAAAAGACAGTGGCGAGGCTTGTGACAGGATCTTCGTGGCAGAGGCTGCCACACTGTTGCGCTACCGCAGCAGAATCGGGCGAGCCGAAGCGCTTCCTGTGGTGAGGCAGCGGCACGCCTGTGACTAGTGCAGCCCTTCCTTGACGCCCGTCAGGATGAACTGGGTGGCGACCGCCGCGAGGAGGAGTCCCATGATCCGGGTGAGGACCCGGATGCCGGTTCGACCGAGGACCACGAGCAGTCGCTCGCCCAGCACCAGGGTAAGGTAGGTGACCAGCGCCGTCAGCACGATCGAGGCGTAAACCACCATGGTATGGGCCAGGTCGTGAGCCTGGCCGGCGAGCACGATGGCGGTGGAGATCGCCCCTGGCCCTGCGAGGATCGGGATCGCCAGCGGTGTCAGGGCGACGTCCTCTTTCTCGAGCCCTTCGGCGAGCTCCTCCCCGGATTCCTGGGTGTTGCGCTGGGCCCGGAGCATGTCGAAGGCGACGAGCCAGAGGATGAGACCACCGGCGATCCGGAACGCAGGGAGGGTGATGCCGAGCGCGGCGAAGATCACTCCACCGGCAGCCGCAAACACGGCGAGCAGGATCGCCATGCTGACGCAGGCTCGCCGAGCGGTGCGCCGGCGGGTGGCATGGTCCTCGTCCCGGGTGACCACCAGGTAGGCGGGGACGGCCGCCAACGGGTCCACGATGAAGAGGACCGAGGTGAAGGTGATGAGGGCGAACTGCAGGAAGTCCAGCATGTGCTCGATTATCCCAGCGGAGCTGGCGCGGCGACGATCTTGGCGTGACGAAGCATGGAGGAGAATAGACAGCTAGGCCGGCTCCCGGAATGGCCGGCGGGCACGGCGGAGACCATCTTAGAGGACCATGCCCGCCTCTCCCGACGCCTCCGACCATCGCCCCGCAGTCCTCGCCGCCTTCCTCGGCTGGACTCTCGATGCCTTCGATTTCTTCGTCGTCGTCATGACCCTGACGGCGATCGCCCGGGAGTTCGGGAAGACCGACAAGGCGATCGCCCTGTCCATCACGCTGACCCTCGCCTTCCGACCGGTTGGTGCGTTCATCTTCGGGCTGCTGGCGGATCGCTACGGGCGGCGGCTGCCACTCATGCTCGACCTGATCTTCTACTCGGTGGTTGAGGTCCTCTCTGGACTCGCGCCGAGCTACACCTCGTTTCTGGTGCTCCGGGCGCTGTTCGGAATCGGCATGGGAG
>DASPUE010000008.1:0-8137 GCA_035623055.1 Gemmatimonadales bacterium | reverse complement strand
CTCCGCCCTTCCATTCCAGAGCAGTCTGCCCGAGGCCGCCGCGAAGCTCTCGAGTGGTGCCGCGCCTCCGCTCCGTGATTGCAGGAGCCGAACCCCGAGGCCCGCAATTGTTTCTGGAAGAGCGAACGCGACTTCGACCCGATCGACCTCATCCACGTCGGGGTAGTGCCGGGCCGCGTCGATCCGCTCCAATCCCCGATCCACACCGAGCACCTGTACGGGTAGTTCGGCAAGGCCGCCCATTGCACGGGGCATCACGAGAGCGAACGGCGCCCACCCGTCTCCGCGCCGGGGACGGCGAGTCCCCGTAGGACCAACCAGAATGTCCTGACGAAAGAACGTGACCTCCGCGCGCACGACCCCTCCCCGAGGCCGCACGGCCCGATTCCAGACGACGAGGCGCGGTCCCGGGGACCCGACATCCCGCGCTCGGTCAGGATCGTGACCGACGCTCAAGTGGAGCGAGGATCTCACGACTTCCCGAATTGCGCCGTCGATGTCGTCGAATCTCGCCGCGAGAGCCCGCGCAACGGCGTCACTCGAGCAACCGCCGATCGCATCGTGAAAATGGCACCGGACCAACTCGCGCCATGCCTGCCGGATGACCGCCGCCTCGCTCCGCTCCGCGGTCAACGCGACTAGAGGTTCGGCGGTTCGCAGTAGCGCGAGCTCGAGGCCGCGGTTCCGGCGCTTGAGCGGCGCGCGGGTGGCATGCACCCCTTGCAGGGTCCAGGTATACCCGTAGGACCAGCGCTGCTCGCCCCGCAGAATCGCGACTTCGGACGATTCCTGCGCCGCCGACTGAAGGAACTTGTCGACCCGGGAAAACCGAAACTCCAGGTTCGGAGCGGCTGCCGTGAGCGCCGATGCAAGACCGCCGAGGTCCGGCTGAATGGCGTGGTGGTCGGCTCCCACGAATACCGCGACCTGCCCGGTGGCGGCGCGGCTGAGCACGGCCTTGGCGACTCGCTGCCAGGCATCGGGAAGCCGTTCGGCCGGGACCAGCAGATTGGAGCCGATCTCGTAGCCATCGGGCGGCAGGTGGTAGACGAGGATGCGCTGTCCGTCAGGCGATTCCCACCAGAACAGGTCACGTCCGCCGGTCGGCTCGGCTCCCACCCCGCGCCACAGAATCCCGTAGTGGATGCCGAACTCCTGCGCCAAAGCCGGGAGGCACTCGGGATGTCCAAACGCGTCCGGGGAATACAGCACCGGCAGGACGCCGCCGAGCTCCCGGGCCGCCGCGCCGCCCAGGAGCAGGTTCCTGACCAGAGACTCTCCGGCTGGGACCTGCTCGTCGGCCAGCACGTACCAGGGCCCGACCTGAAGTCGTTCGGCTGCCACCAGGGCTTGAACCCGGGCGCGTTGCTCCGGGCGAATCTCCAGATAATCCTCGAGCAGAACCGTTTGTCCATCGAGCAGGAAGCTGGTGATCCGCTGATCGGCCTCAAGCAGATCAAGTGCCCAGTCGAGTGCGGGGACCAGGCGCGCCCGGAATGCGCCGAGCGGCAGGTACCACTCGCGATCCCAGTGGGTGTGTGGAATCAGATGGATAACGGTTGCGGACATGGCCCAGAATGGTACTCGGGATTGCGGCGGATCGCCCTTCCGCCACTGATGGCCGGGTGACATCTTTCGGCATCACCCTGACACACGGGAATCATCAGTGACTTCGACCGTCTGGAAGCCTCGCGAGCTGCCGACCCACGGGCAGATGACGCTGCCGGGGCGCTACTTCACTTCGCCGGCGATCCTCGCCGAAGAGATGGAGCGGATCTTCACCCGGCAGTGGCTGTGTGTCGATCGAGAGGAAAAGATCGCCAGGCCCGGCGATTACTTCGTACTCGAGGTCGCGGGAGAGAGCATCGTCATTCTTCGGGATCAGCAGGGCACGGTGCGTGCGTTCTATAACGTGTGCCGGCACCGCGGCAGCAGGATCTGCGAAGAGCACCAGGGGCAGTTCTCCGAAACCATCCAGTGCCCCTATCACGCCTGGACCTATGCCCTCGATGGTCGGCTCATCGGCGCACCCGCCACCAACGATCTCGAGGGGTTTCGCAAACAGGACTGGCCCCTCCATCCGGTCGGTGTCGCCCTCTGGGAAGGATTCATCTTCATCAATCTGGGGAAGGACTCCGCGTCGTTCGAAGAGAGCCATGCGCCGTTGCTGGGGCGGTTCGCGCGGTTCGGCATGCCGGGCCTCCGCATCGGCAAGACCATCGAGTACGATATTCACGCCAATTGGAAGCTGATCGTCCAGAACTATTCGGAGTGCTATCACTGCCCTCTCGTCCATCCGACCCTCACCAAGCGCACCCCGCCCACCCTGGGCGAGAACGACCTGACGGACGGCCCCTTCCTCGGCGGGTACATGATCCTCGCCGACGACGCGGACAGCATGACGATGTCGGGACGGGTGTGCGGGCTCCCGGTAGATCCGAATCTCCCGCAAGAAGACCACAACCGGGTCTACTACTACTCGATCATGCCCAACATGCTGCTCAGCCTCCACCCGGACTACGTGATGTTCCACGTGCTCTGGCCGGTAGCGGTGGATCGGACCCGAGTGCAATGCAGTTGGCTGTTCAACCCGGCTTCCCTCGCCGACACCACCTTCAACATCGAGGACGGCGTCAAGTTCTGGGACATGACCAACCGGGAGGACTGGCACGTCTGCGAGCTGAGCCAGGCAGGCATCACCTCGCGGGCCTACACACCCGGGCCCTATTCCCGCCGCGAATCGGTCTCGGCCGCGTTCGACCGCGACTACGTGCGCGCCATGGGTCACGCGCTCAACACGATCTTTCCGAATCACGCGGGTTGAAGAAGTACTCTGCGAGGCACTACAACACCCCCCTCCGCTTCAACCGATTGTACTGATCCACTACCGCCGCGCTGGCTCCGCTCGGCGGAACGTCCAAAATCAGCACGCCCCGACTCCGCATCTCCGCCAGCGCCACTTCCCGCGCTTGCAGCAGTTCCTCGGCGGCGGCCCGCTGGAAGGCCAGCGCGGTGTTCGCCGGGCGGGCCACCGCCAGGCGCTCCAGAGATGGGTCTCGCAGGGTGACGGCGAGGGGGAGATGGCGGGGACGCAGAGTTCCGATCTGCGCCACCAGGGCCTCGCTCGCTGTCCGGTCGATCACGTCGGTGAACAGCACCGTCAGCGCCCGCTTCCGGTTCCTGGCGGCCAGATACGCGAAGACCGCCGGATAGTTCGGCTCCACCAGCTTCCCCTCGATCACCGCCAGTGCATCGAGTACCGCCCGCAAGGCCCGCCGACCTCGCGCCGGCGGGAGAAACTGTTGTACTTCATCGGCAAATACCATCAACCCGATGTTGTCGTCGTGCTCGACCGCGCTGTGGGCCAGATGGAGCGCCGCCTCGACCACCGATTCCAGCCGAGGCCGCCCGTCCACCTCGGCCGTGAGCATGCGCCCCGCGTCGATGACCAGCAGCACCTGCTGGCGCCGTTCATCCTCGTACTGACGGGCCATCACCTTTCCCCGCCGCGCCGTGGCCTTCCAGTCGATCGTGCGGGTGTCCTCCCCGGGGACCCACTCCTTCAGGCTCTCGAACATCCGTCCCTCGCCGATGCGGCGCACGCTCCGGAACCCTGCTTCCCGCCGGCGCTGCGCCTGCGTGGGCAGCGACCGGAGCGAAGCCCCAACCAGGTTCGGATAGACGATCGCCTTCCAAGGAAGCTCGCGGCGATGCTGGCGCCAAGAGAGACGCCAAGGACCCAGCAGGCGCAGATGCATCGTCCCGCCGCTCCCCTTGCCGCGATGCTCGGGATGCAGCACCACTTCCTCTCGAAACTCCGTACCTACGGGGAGAGTGAGGCGACGGCGGGGGTCACCGACCAGCTGCAGCGAGGCGGGAAAGACTTCCTGAACCAGGAGGACGAGAGGACGTTGCAGCGGGTTGTCCCAGCGGTACGCCACGGGCAGCGACCGGCCCACCGAAAATGCCGGCGGCGCTTCACGAGCGACGCGGAGTTGGTTCAAATCCAGCCCCGCGCCCCGCCAGATGTCCGTCAGAAGCGCCAGGACCCAGAGTGTGTCCAAGGCCACAAACAGCAGGGCCGCCCGCGGCCAGACCAGCGCCAGCGGTGCGACGGCCGCCAGCGCGGCCATGCCGACATACCACCGACGGTCCGGCAGGTACATCAGCCGGGCCTGCCCACGACCGGACTCATCGCGGCGCCTCCACCCGCTCGATGATCGTGCGGAGTGCCTGATCGGGAGTGACCCCCTCCAGCTCCAGTTCCGGAGCCACCGCCACGCGATGCCGGAGGACAGCCGTCGCGAGGCCCTTGACATCGTCGGGGGTGACGTAGTCGCGGCCATCCAGGAGTGCCGAGGCCTGCGCCATCTTGAGGAGCGCCACGCTGGCGCGAGGACTCGCGCCCAAGGTGAGCGCCGGCGCGTCGCGCGTGGCCCGGACCAGGGCGGTAATGTAGGCGACCAGGCTCGACTCGACCCGGACCCGCCGGGTGGCCTCGCGGAGCACCGCCAGTCCAGCGGCATCCAGCACCCGCGTCACTCCGAAGCTGATCGGCTCGGCCGCCTCGAATCCCTCGAGCACCCGCCGCAGCACTCCCTGCTCCGCCTCCGCATCCGGGTAACCCAGCAGGCTCTTGATGACGAATCGATCCAGCTCCGCCTCCGGGAGCGGGTACGTCCCCTCGAACTCGATCGGATTCTGGGTCGCGAACACGGTGAAGCTCTGGCTCAACCGGTGGCTGGTACCGTCCACCGTCACGTGACGCTCCTGCATGGCCTCCAGGAGCGCCGCCTGGGTCTTGGCCGGAGCGCGATTGATCTCATCCCCCAGGATCAGATCGCCAAACAGCGGCCCCGGGCGAAAGGTGAAGCCGCCCTGGCCGGTGAGCAGGTTGACCCCGGTGATGTCGCTGGGCATCAGGTCGGGCGTGAATTGGATCCGGCGGAACTCGAGGCCCATCGCCTGACTCAGCACCCGCACCAGCAGCGTCTTGGCCGTGCCCGGGGCGCCTTCGAACAGCACGTGTCCCCTGGCCAGCAGGGCGAGCACCGTCTCCCGAAGCACCGCCTGCTGCCCCAGGATCACCCGGCCCAGCTGTTCGACGAGCCCTCGGGCGGCGGCGGCGTGGCTCTGGACCTCGGCTTCCGTCAGGGGCGCAATTCCTCCCACACATCCTCCACGGCGTTGGCGGCCTGCAGCACCCCCTCGGGCGGCTGCCCAGGCCTGGTCACCTGCTTGAGTGTGTCGACGGCGCGACGCGCCCTCGAGCTCCGGACGTGCGTGCCAAGCTGATCGAGCCAGATCCGCGGGTCGGTGCGGGCCCGCTGACCCGACGGGAGTAACCGGCGGCGCAGGCCCTCGATCATCGCGCCGATCGCGACGTCATGTCCCCGCGCCGCGGCGAGCGCGGTGGCAAGCGCGCGTACATGTTCGAGGGGTGATCGCCGCTGGCGCACCAGCACCTGGCGAATGGGTCCGAATCGAACGGCGCCGGCCAGCAGGGCCATCACCCCGACGATCGCCAGCTGCCACATCGCCCAGCCGAGTGGAGATCTCCGGCTCCACTCGAGGGTGAAGGCCAGCAGCGAGCCGTTCTCCCCGAAGCCGTGATGGGTCTCTTCGAAGATCACCTCGGGGTAGCGGCCGGCGAAGAGGCCCAGGGCAAAGGGTCCCGCCGGAGTGGCCCGAAGCGAGCGATTCCGAAAGAGACCGGCGTCCGCCACCAGGGTGACCTCGCCCCCGCCGTCGGCCCGCGTGAGACGGAGGGCGACCGACCGGCCGGTCATCGATGTGAGCAAGGTATCGACCCGCAGAATCGGCGGGACGAAGCAGCGGTTGATGGCGGCGTCCGCTACACTGCTCGAATCCGTGTAGAGCGTATCTGTCACTGCGGCGAGAACGCCGCCCACTCGGGGCCACGGGATCGGTCCAGCCGGTCCCGGCGGCCTGACCTCGACGCTGTCGAGACGCCGCCAGTCCAATGCATAGCCATAGCATCGCATCAGATCCGCTGCCCCCGGTCCTGCCAACAACAGTGCGTTGCCCTCGCGAGCGTCGTTCCAGGTCTTGAGCCGCACCACCTCGGAGCCCCGCAGGGGGGAAGTAGGGTCGAGCAGCACGTAGACTCGCGCCGCTCCCGTTGAATCGGAGGGTAGGTGCTGCAGTCCGTGGCGATCCCGTCGCACCGTGACGCCCAGGCGGGTGAGACCCTCTGCCAGCCCGCGTGCGCCCAGAGGAGCGGTCAGAAAGGTGGAGGGGCGCTCGTCCTCCTGGCCGAGGGGCTGCCGCCGCACGCCAAGGAACGATCCCAGCGCGACCACGGCGGCCAGTGCCCCTGCTCCGATCAGCGCTTCAGTGCGCGCCCGCATACTGCTCCGCCGAAGCCTGCCACACCTCGAAGGCCTCCCGATCACACGGCTGGCCGGCGAACGCGTAGCCGTACAGGGATCGCACCAGGCCACGCAGCCCTTCCCGAGCTGGTTCGTCGAGCCGGGCCTCGCGGGCATACTCCGCGGGGGTCTTGCTGGGATGGAACCGGACGATGCCGCGTCGGTCCAGCTCCAGCACCACCGCCAGGAATTCAGCCTGCATCGCCTCGGGGAAGCGCCCCAGCCGCGCCAGGCGTGCCGCCTCGCGCCGATACCATGGCGCCCCGCGCGCCTCCGGCGCCGGCGCGGCAGCCGATGGCGGAGCTCCGGCGGCGCGAATGGTCCGGGCCATCACCCAGACGCCGTGGACCAGGATCGCAACCAGGACCGCAATGAGCAGCCAGAAAAGGAGCCAGAAGAGATCGGGGTGTCGGCCCTGCTCGCGGGCCAGCCAGTCCATCAGCCACTGCCAGCCCCGCAGCAGGAAGGCGAACGGGTGGGGCCGCTCGACCCAGCGATAATCCGGCGCCGAGAAGACCGAATCGAGGATGCTCCGAAGCGAATCCGCCCCGGAGTTCTGGCCCGGGCTCACGCCTTGGCGAGGCCGGCCGCGAGGACCTCGAGGTCGAACGCCTCCTTACGGACTCGCAGGTCGTAGTAACACACGGTCAACACGCAGTAGAAGAGCGGCCAGATGAGGCTGGAAAGGACGGCGGCGAGCGAGGTCAGACCGAGAAAGCCGGTCATTCCGCCGGCGCCGGGCTCGCTGCCCAGGGTAACCGCCGCGATTCCCCCGAGCGCCAGGAAGGGCAGATACATGAGGAAGCCGACCACGACCAGTGCGACGAAGATCTTTGTCCGGAAACCCCGGGTCAGTGCCCAGGAACGGCCCATCGCCGCCGTGGCCGAGGCCTGAGACTCGATGACCATGGCTGGCGTGGAAAGGGCCAGTCCGCAGGTCAGGATCACTCCGGGAATGATCAGCAGCATGAATCCCAGTACGATGACGAAGCTGGTCAGGATGCCCAGGCCGATGAGCCGGCCGATAAACGGGCCGGCTCTGGAGAACGCCTCGCTCGCCGTCAGGCGGCGCCCCATGTAACTCTCCGAGACGATGAACGTGGACGCGGCGGTGGCGATCGCTCCGAGCACCATGTCCAGGATCAGGCTGCCCAGGTAGAGGGGCAGGTTCGCCACCATGCCGCCCGCCGACTCCACGTAGGCCGACACCGCAAGCGGCAGCGCCCGCGTGACCAGGGTGACTACGAGGAGCGGCAGGAACAGGCTGCGGTAGAGACCGAAGGAAACGTCCAGAATCTCGCCGAGCCTGAGCGGACGCAGCACGGGACCGGACATGTCTGGGAGCTCCCGGGAGAGGTGGTAAGAAGATGCGACGGGGCTTCACGCTTGGGAAGTGAAGCGCGAGCAACCTACATTTGTCCGGACGCCGACCTGAGAACCATGAGCGAGCCTACCGATTTCCGGCAGCATCTCGAGGTCGAAACCCCCGAGCACGTGATCCTCGACTACGAGATCGCGGGACTCGGCTCGCGCGCCCTGGCCGCAATCCTCGATACGCTCATCATCATCGGCTGGGTGCTGCTGCTGTGGATGCTGCTGCTGCGCTTCGGGCCCGATCTCGGCTCGTGGGCCGGCGCGGTCATGGTCCTGACCTCGTTCGCGTCGTTCTGGGGCTACTTCGCCTTCTTCGAAGGCCTCCGCGGCGGCCAGACGCCCGGAAAGCGCCGCATGGGAATCCGGGTCGT
>DASPUE010000007.1:0-9434 GCA_035623055.1 Gemmatimonadales bacterium | reverse complement strand
CTCGGCGCACGCCTGCGCCTCATGCCCGCTGGGGAAACCCGGACTGCCTCCTGGCGGCAGGAGCTGATGTTCGACATCCTCGCCGAGCTTTCCGCCTCGCTCCGTTCCGACACCATCGTCGAAACTCTGGTGCGCCGGGTTGGCCTGGCGCTGGAGCTGCCGCGCTGCTCGTTCCTGCTGGCCACGCCCTGGGAACGTTACGGGCGGGTCGTCGCCGTCCTGGAGAAGCCTGCCACCCGCGATCTGCGGGTGGACCTGTATCGCTATCCTGAGATCCGCGAGGCGCTGCGCACCGAGAAGACGGTCTTCATACCCGAGCTCGAACACCACCCGTTTTTCGCCGAAGTCCGCACCCTCTGGCGGGAACTCGGCGTCACCGCCGATGTCGGGAGTGTTGCGGTCATCCCGGTCAGCCTGCATGGCAAGCCCGCCGGCGTCTTCCTGTTGCGCACCCGCCGTGAGGATCCGCCCCTGACCTCCGAGCAGCTGGACTTCGCCGAGCGGCTCCTGGCGGTCGCGGCCCGGCTGCTCGAGAACGAGGAGCGTCGGGCCGGCGTCGCCCGGAAGCAGGCCAGCGCCCTCGCCACCGATACCCTGACGGGCTGCGGGAATCTCGACGCTCTCGACCGGCGAATCCAGGAGGAGTTTGAGCGGGCGCGGCGGTATGCGCTCACCTTCAGCGTGGTCTTGTACGACGTGGACGGATTGCGGCGCTTCAACGAGCGGTTTGGCATCGCGGTAGGTGACCGGGTGCTCTCGGAGCTCGGACGGCTGCTGCTCCGGGAGGTGCGGGCGCCCGACTTCGTGAGCCGTTATGGGGGCGATGAGTTCGCGCTGGTGCTTCCCGAAACCGACTTGACCGGGGCCCGCGCCTCCATCGGGCGGGTGCGGCGCCTGGTCGAGGCGCATGACTTCCCGGATCTCGCGCCCGAGGACCGGCCCACGCTGGCCGCGGGCATCGTCACCTTCCCTCACCCCGCCGCGAGCGCCTCGCAAGACCTCTTCGCGCTGATGGAGGCGGCGCTGCTCCGCGGCAAAGCCCAGACCGACGGGCGCATCGGTACCGCGGACACCGTGGCGGCCTGATCAGCGACGGCGCTTGAGCCAGTCCGCGGGGTCCAGCGCGATGCCGTCCTCGCCCCGGATTTCGAACTGCAAGTGGGGCCCATGGTCGGAGTTCTCACCCCCCACGCTGCCAATCACCTGCCCCCGAGTAATCGCCTGTCCCAAGGCCACCTTCACATCTTCCAGGTACATATAGAGGGAGCGGTAGCCGTTCCCGTGATTGACCACGACGGTGAGGCCGTAGGTGCCGAGCTTCTGCACCAGTTCCACGGTGCCGGCCTCCACCGCTTTCACCGGCGTGCCCACCGGGGCCCCGATCCCGATGCCGTTCCAGCGGATCACACTCCCTGACGCGAGGGTCTGCCGGCCGAAGTTGTACACGATCGGTCCGTCCACCGGCCAGTCGAGCTTACCGATGTCCGCGGTAGTGAGTGTGCTGGTCTCCGGCTTGCCGGCGGGGCGGGGATTTCTGGCGGCTGCCTCCCGTCGAGCCCGCTCGAGCGCTGCCAGCAGGTCGTTGAGCCGGGCCTCGTCTCGTTCCAGGGCCGAGAGCTGCTGCTCGTTGGTGCGGGCGCTCCGGCGCGCCTCGCGAAGCCGGCTGGCGCGCTCGTCCACCAGCCGGCTGTATCGCCGCAGCTCTGCCTCCCGTTCCTCGCGGCTCTGATCGAGCTGTGCGCGAACGTGCAGGATGTCCTCCCGCTGGCGTTCGATCTGCACTTTCAGCTTTTCGACGTCCGACACCAGGGCTTTGTCCTGGCGGGACTGGAGATAGAGGTACTTGTAGCGGGAGAGCAGATCGCCGAACGACTGGGCGGAGACCAGGACCTCGAAGGTGTAGAGCGTGCCGCGCTTGTAGATCTCCGCCAGCCGGCGCTCCAGCACGGCGCGCTTCTCGGCGAGGTTGTCCTGCGCGAGCGCCAAGTCCGCGCTGGCGCGGTCGACGTGGCCGTTGAAGGCGCCAATCTGGGTTTCCAACTCGTTGACGATACGGTTGGTGCTTTGCCGCTGGCGCTCCAGATTGTCCAGCTCGTCGCCAAGGTCGTGCACCTGGCCCTGCAGCCTGATCCGTTCCAACTCCAGCCGCTCCCGCTCTCGGCGCACCTCCTCCAGGCGCCGACGGGACTCATCCACATCCTGTTGTGCCTGGAGCCGACCCGGCACCGCGCCGCCGAGAAGGAGCAGGGCGACGAGGCCCCTGAGGGACGGGGAGACCGCCCACCTACACATTCCGCAGATGTCTCCCCACGCTTACGAGGCTGCCGCCGAGCCCGATCAACACTCCGAAGATGACGCCGAGCCCGACCTGGGCCGGCTTGAGGAAGACGATGCCCGACGTCGCCAGCTCCACCTGTCCCCGGAAGAGGAGGTACGTGCCATAGCAGAGCGCGATCGCGAGGAAGCCACCCAGCAGGCCCTTCAGCATCCCCTCGAGCAGGAACGGTCCGCGGATGAAGCTGTTGGTTGCGCCGACCAGTCGCATGATGGCGATCTCGCGGGCACGCTGCAGGACGGTGATGCGAATGGTGACACCGATGATGACCACGGCGACGGCCGCGAAGGCCAGCCCGATGGTGAGTCCGACCAGCCCGGCGATATTGCGCAGCCGATCGAGCTTCTCGATCCACTCCCGGCCGAACCGGACGTCGTCGATGAATCCGTAGCCGCGAAGCCGCGAGGCCACCACCGCGGTATGCTGCGCGTCGCGGAAGCCGTCCTTGAGCTGGATCTCGAGTGAGGCGGGCAAGGGATTGACGGAGAGATCGCGGTAGGCATCGCGGAACTCGACCAGCTCGAGGCGAGCCCGCTTGAGCGCCTCATCTTCGCTGACGAACGTCACCCGGGCGACCTCGGGAAAGGCGGCAATATCCTGCGAGGCCTGGGCGATGGTTTCCGGTGGCGTGCCGCGGAGCAGGTAGGCGACCACTTCAACGCGCTGCTCGACGGTTCGCAGCGCCTCGCGCAGGTTCACCGCCACCAGGCCGAAGAGGCCCACCGCGTAGAGGGAGAATCCGATCGTGGTGATCGAGAGGGCGGAGAGCAGGGGCGCGCGGCGGAAGGCCTGCAGCGCTTCGCGGATGAGCAGCCTCATGCTTCTTCCGCCTCCGCGCCCTCATCCACACCGCTGTCGAAGACGACCGTTCCCTCCCGGAGTTCCACGGTGCGGTAGGTGGTCTGCTTGACGAGGTCGAGGTCGTGGGTAGCCATGACTACGGCGGTGCCGCCGGCATTGATCTCGCGGATCAGCTGGAATACGCCGCGGGTGGCGCGCTCGTCGAGGTTGCCAGTCGGCTCGTCGGCGATGAGGATCGTGGGATCGTTGACCAGCGCCCGGGCGATCGCCACGCGCTGTTGCTCGCCGCCGGAGAGCTCCTGCGGATAGGCCTGGGCCTTGGCCGCGAGTCCCACCTGGGTGAGAACCCGCATCACCTTGGCCGAAATGCTGTCGGGCCGGGCGCCGGTCACTTCCAGCGCAAAGGCGACGTTCTCCTCCGCGGTACGGTCTTCCAGCAGACGGAAATCCTGG
This sequence comes from Gemmatimonadales bacterium, assembly GCA_035623055.1. Taxonomy (GTDB): domain Bacteria; phylum Gemmatimonadota; class Gemmatimonadetes; order Gemmatimonadales; family GWC2-71-9; genus JADJOM01. The sequence goes on along the minus strand of DASPUE010000007.1, from coordinate 5,845 downwards.
AAGATGATGCCGAGCCGGCGGCGCAGTCGGGGGATCTCGTCCGGAGAGAGATCGCCGATGGAGAAGCCGGACACCCGGAGCTGGCCGCTGGTGGGACGCAACTCCCCGTACAGCAGCTTGAGCATCGTCGATTTCCCGGCACCGGAGTGGCCGGTCAGGAAGACGAATTCGCCCTTCGCGATATGGAGGGAGACTTTCTTGAGGGCGCTGCCCTTGGGATAGTCCTTGTAGACGTGCGAGAATCTGATCACGGGGGGAAGATAAGCGTTCGGTGGACGGGGTACAGGGCGCGGGGCAGGGCGAGGCGTTCGGGAGCGGCGATATCGGACAGGCCTCCCCCAGTGACGTTCCCTTGGTTCAGCCCAGTGCCTGACTCAGATCTGCGATGATGTCTTCCGCGTCCTCGATGCCGCAGGAGAGCCGCACGAATCCGTCGGGGATACCCTGCTTGGCGCGCTGCTCCTCGCTCAGGCGGCTGTGACTGGTGAAGCGGGGCTCCGAGATGAGGCTCTCCACGCCGGCCAGGCTGGGAGCGTGCGTCACCAGCTTGAGCTTCTTGAGGAACCGCTCCGCGGCCCGGGCGCCGCCCTTGAGCTCGAGGCCCACCATGCCTCCGAACCCGTCCAGGACCTGGGCCGCGAAGGCGTGATCGGGGTGTGACGGCAGTCCGGGGTAATGCACCCGGGCGATGGATTCCTGCTGCTCGGCCCAGCGGGCCACGGCCATGCCGTTGATGTTATGACGTTCCATCCGGATGCCGAGAGTGCGGAGGCCTCGCTCGATCAGCCACGCCTGATGCGGATCGATGGCCTGTCCCCAGAGCAGCATCAGCCGGGTGACTTCCTCGATGATGGACGCCGACGCGGCGACAGCGCCGGCGATGATGTCGCTGTGGCCGTTGAGGTATTTCGTGGCGCTGGTGATGACGATGTCGGCGCCGTGCTCGATGGGCCGGTAGTTGATGGGGCTCGCGAAGGTGGCGTCGACCAGCAGGGCGAAACCACCGTCGCGGGCGATCTGCGCCATCGGCGCGAGGTCGATCACCCGCATGACCGGGTTGGTGGGCGTCTCGAGGAAGACGGCGCGGGTGCTCTTGCGCACCGACCGGCGCCATTGCCTGGGCTGATCGGGGCTGACGTACGTCACCTCGATCCCCAGCCGTCCGAACTCCTCATCGAAGAGTCGGCGGGTTCCGCCGTAGATCCAGGAGCTGGACAGCAGGTGATCGCCCGGGCGGAGCACCGCCAGATGGGCCAGGGCAGTCGCCGCCATCCCGCTCGAGACGAACAACGCCGCTTCGGTCCCCTCCAGCAGGGCGTACTTCGCCGCCAGGCTCACCTGGTTCGGGTTGTTCCCGTACCGGGTGTACATCACCTCTTCGTCGGAGCCGACCGGATTGGTGAAGGTACTGCTCTGATAGATGGGGGTGCTGACCGGACTCCAGTCGGCGCGCCTGGCGGGCTGGCCGTGGATCGCCAGCGTCGAGAGGCCGAGTTTCTTCTTCATGCGGTGGCCGGCACGCTGTAGATCGTGCCGTCGCTCAGGATGAGGCGGAGCCGGAGAAGGGCGCTAAGCAGGTCGGCGGTGCGGGAGACCGACCATCCGGTCCGCTCGGCGACCAGCGCGGTGGTGCCGGATCCGATCTCCTGGAGGGTGAAGAACGCGGTGCGCAGATCGGGGCTCACCCGGCCCACGGGGCGGGCGGATCCACCGCCCGACTCGCACACCAACGCGGCGAGGTCGTGATGTTCGAGCACATGCTCGATCGCCTCGAGCTGTTCCTCGCGCAGACCCTGGAGGACCAGAAACGTCTCGCCGGGCGGATCCATGAGGAGCTTGGCTACGATCTCGTCGGCGCAACTCAGGTCGACCAGCCCTACCTCCGAGAAATCCAGCAGGGCCACAGCGGTGCGGGCTTCGGCCAGCGCCTGCTGGATGCTGGTGCGTACGGCCCGCCCGGTGGAGCGGGTGACCAGGTCGCAGTACGGCGTCTCCACCGACTCGCGGAGCAGCCGCTCGACCCGGATGGTCTGCCTCATCCGGCGGTTCCTTCCTGCGCGGGGATCACGATCTGTACCTGGGCGCCCGGGAATGGCGCCAGGTGTTCGGTCATCGGTTCATCGTCGTCCCAGGGCGGCACGATCGCGATGCGGGCGGTGCCACTCCGGATGCTCAATTTGCCTTCCCAGCGGGAAAGATATCGCTTGATGCCCGCGATGCCCTGGCCTCGGCCCGGATCACGGAACCGGCTCACATTCTGGATGACCGCCGCTTCGAGCGCGGCCCCGTCACCCCAGCGGTCCCCGAAGCGGCGCGACTGGGTTGCCTCCAGCGACCGGCGGAAGCCGATGCCGCTATCGCTCACCGCGATCACCACCACCCGGCGTCCCAGCCGCCGCCGGAAGTTGTAGGCGTGGACTGCCACCCATCCGCTGGTCCCGGCGTGTTCCACAATATTCTGACATGCCTCGGAAAGTGCCATGGCGAATCCCATCGTGGCCTTGGACTCGAGGCCCAGCTCGCCGTGAAGGATCCGGGCCGCACCCTCCTGGATCTTTCCGACCACGCTGTGCACATCTTCGCTGGCCCGGACCGGGGTCACGTCCAGCAGCACGTCGGAGTGTTCGGCCGGCTTGAGGCGCGGTACTCGGCCGTGAATCTCGAAGAGTTGCGCGGCGTGCGCGAAGAACCCGGCCTTGGCCCAGTAGCGCTTGACCTCATCGGCCATCGGCACCGTGAAGACCGGCGCGGGGCCGCCCATCTCGTGTACCGCCTGCGCCGCGGTGAGCAGTCCGATCAGGCCGAACGGAGATGCCCACTGGGCCGTTCGCGCATCGAACAGCATCCGGTCGGTCAGGGCGCCCTGTGCGAACGACTGCGCGAACTGCTCGAAACTCCGATCGTCGAGCATCGCGGGGATTTCCACGACCCGGCTCACGCGGAATCACCGACCGTGGCGAGGCCGCCGCGCAAGAGGCGCCCGAGCCGCCCCGCTCCCCGGAGCCCGGCGTTACGCGCCGCCAGCCGATTGGCTTCGGCGATCGCCGGCTCGATCCCGCGTCCAGCCAGCAGGTTGGCACAGAGCGCCGCGCCAAACACATCGCCGCACCCGGTCGGATCCAGTACCTCGGCCCGGGGCGCGGGGACCAGGGCAGTGCGGATGGCGGACCGAGCCGGGGCTCCCAGGGTGGAGCTGACGGAGGCCGGGTGGCCACCAGGCCCCCACCCATCAAACCCCGGGGCGGCGAAATAGGCGGCCCCTCGCGCACCGAGGGTAACCACCAGCAGCTTGACGCCGACGGCCATCGCCTGGGCCGCGATTTCCATCGGGTCGGCGCCGAACTGGATCATCTCGTCCTCGTTCATCTGCACTACGTCGAAGCAACGGAACCACTCCTCCGCGTCCGCCAGCGGGCGGAGCACCCGCACACCATCCGGCGGCATCCCGAGCAGCAGGCTGTGCAGGTCGGCGTAGATCGGTCGGGCATACGCATGGCGCAGGGCCTGGGCGGTGCCCAGCTCCAGCTCGAACCCCGAAATGAAATTGAGGTACAGGGCATCCAGGTCGCGGATCATCGGACCCAGCTCGGTCCAGGTCCATCCCGGTACCCCACCCGACATGCGCTCTGCCCGCCGGGTCGAGGACTGATAGCGCAGCGTAACGCGGTTGTTGGGGACCGGAACCTCGACACAGCGGCCGCCCGGCACCAGATGCCCGAGTTGCTTGAGCAGCTCCGCGGCTTGCTCGCGGAGATCGCTTCCCACTTTGATGAGCGGGACGATCAGCCACTCCGGCGACAGCGCGGCCTCGAGTCCACCCAACGCGTACGCGATGCCACCCCACTCCTCGACCGGCGGGGCGAGCGAGTCCCGGCCATAGATGATGTCCCAGACCAGCGACCCCACGACGCCGACCTTAGGCATGGATCGCTGCGACGGCACGCGCCCGGTCAGACAATGCCGGCGTCCACCTGCTCGTGAAAGGCGCGGGCGGCGCCATACACGCCGGCTACACCGACCAGCTCCCCTGGCACGATGCGGCAGACCTGCACGGCCGGCTTGAAGGCGCGGCGGGTGACCTCGCGCCGCAGCGGTTCGAATAGCCGCTCACCGGCCAGGGTCACTCCGCCCACGATCACGACCGCTTCCGGGTTGAAAATGTTGATGAGGCTGGCCACGGCCGCGCCCAGGAACTTGGCGGTGTCTCGCACGACCTCGAGGGCGAGTTCATCCCCCGCCTGCGCGGCCTGGTAGACGGTCTGCGCGGTGATCTTGTGCAGGTCGCCCGCGACGTAGGAAGGCAGAGTCGACTCCGCGCCGCTCTCGAGGGCCTCCACCGCGCGCAGTGCGATATTGGGCCCGGAGGCGTAGGCTTCGATGCAACCGTAGTTCCCGCACTTGCAGCGTCGGCCATTGGCGTCGATCGTCATGTGGCCCACTTCACCCGCGATGTCCGACGCGCCGTGGTAGAGGCGGCCGTCGATGATGATGCCCCCGCCGATCCCGGTGCCGATCGTGAGTCCCACCGCGATCCGGGTGTTGCGCGCCGCTCCCCGCCACCATTCGCCCAGCACCGCGCAGTTGGCGTCATTATCCAGGGCGGTGTGGAGCCCCAGTCCGTCCTGCAGCCGCTGGCGGAGCGGCATGTTCACCCAGCCGAGGTTCGGGGTGAGCAGCACCAGACCGGACTTGCGGTCGAGCGGACCGGGCGCTCCGACTCCGGCGCCGAGCAATTCTGCCTTGGGGACCTTGGCGCGGGTCTCCGCGATGCTTTCCTTGGCCGCGGCGATGATCCGGCGCACCACCGCGTCGGGGCCTTCTTCGGCCCCTGTCGGCACGCTCTTCACACCATGGATCTCCGAGCCGTCCTGCGCTACGCAGCCGGAGACGATGTTCGTGCCGCCGAGATCGATGCCGACGATGTAGCGCATGGGCTGGGCCGGGGACGACGGGAATAACGACGTCGCGGGGACGGATGAATGATAGAACCGGAACCGGATTCTCTCTAGCCGCTCCTGACTTCGGCCCGGGCCCGGCGCAAGCGCTCGCGAACCGCCTCGACCACTGTCGCCACACTCAGCTCCGTCATGCAGTGATGGTGCCCGAGCGGGCAGGTGCGGGGGCCATGCACCGAGCAGGGCCGACAGGAGAGGCCTTCCCGTTCGACAACGACATCCTCTGCCCCGACCGGTCCGAACCCGAACCGGGGCGCGGTCGGCCCGAACACCGCGACAACCGGTCGGGCGAGGCCGCTGGCAAGGTGAAGAGCCAACGAGTCGTTGCTCACCACGCAGACGGCCTGCTCGATCAGCGCCGCCGACTCGCGAAGGGAGAGCACGCCGGCGGCGGACCAGGCCCGTCCCGTCGCCGCCGAGACGATGGCCGCTCCGCGCTCCCTGTCTTCGGCTCCCCCGATGACCACCAGCTGTTCCTTCAGCTCGGCGGCGAGACGGTCAAAGTAGGGCCAGCGCTTGGTTCCCCACCTCGCCCCGGGCGCCAGCACCACATAGCCCACCCCAATGCCCCGCTCGGCGAGCCAGCTTCCTGTCCCCTGTCGATCGCGCTCTGTCAGGGAGATCCACGGACCGGGCGGACGGGAGCCTCCGCCGGCCAGCGCCAGCAGGCGCTCGCTGACGTGGCCGGTGGCTGGTTTCGGAATCCTGCCTGTATAGAGGAAAGCGCCGGGGGAGCCGGCGTACCCGATGCGCCAGGGGGAGCGGGTGAGCCAAGCGAGGACAGCGGAGCGCAACGATTGGTGCGGCAAATAGACAGCCGCATACGCCTGCGCCGCGAGCGCGCGCCCGATTCGGAGAAGTCCGCCCACCCCCCGGGACTCGCCTGACTT
>DASPUE010000006.1:0-2114 GCA_035623055.1 Gemmatimonadales bacterium | reverse complement strand
TCCGGGGAGCAGCGGCGCTCGTGCCGGCTCCGCGATGCGGTCATCGAGTGAACGGCGGAGCAACGAGTAGTCACCGGTGGCCAGGGCGAGCACCATCGCCCCGATCTGGGCGGCCTGATAGAGTGCGAGGTCTCGGGGAATCTCCGCCGGCAGCACCGCCCGGCCGTCGGCGGTCCGGAGCCGCTGGCTGGGAGATGCCAGCACCACTCGCAGGCCTTCCGGGATGGGGAGTCGCACGTAGTCGAATGCCCGGGCATCCCGGATGAGTACGATACCGCCGATAAGTGACGGCACGATGTTGTCGAGGTGCCACCCAGCGACGCAAGCCTCTGCCGCCAGCGCCGATTCGACCAGTTGTTGCTCCGAGAGCCGCAGGTCGAACAGAGCATTGGTGGCCACCGCGCCCGCGACCGCCGACGCGGCACTGCCCCCCTGACCACCCGAAAGCGGCAGCCCCTTGATGATGCGGAGCGAGAGGCCGACTTCGGTTCGCCCGGCGAGACGGAGCGCTGCCTGCGCGGCAAGCGCCGCGGTGTTGGCTCCTGCCTCTCGGGGCAGATCGGGATGACCTGCATCCAGGACGACGACGCCCGGCGTGTCCGCCCGACTTGCTTCGACCACATCGCCCGCGCCGGCCAGCGCCATCCCCATGATATCGAGGCCCGGACCGACGTTGCCCACCGACCCCGGAGCGTACGCCCGGATCGTGGTGCGTGGAGTCTCCCGGTTTCGCGCCGCGCCCTTCATCGGCGAGCCAGGGCGAGCACGTCGTTGAGCACGCCGGCCGCGGTGACAAGCGGTCCCGCGCCCGGTCCCCGAATCACGAGGGGATGCTCCCGATACCGCACCGTGGTGAAGACGATCTGGTTGTCGGTCCCTTTGAGTGCCGCGAAGGGGCTGTCCGGGTTCACTGCCTGGAGACCGACCCTGAGCCGCCGGGGCGTGACCGTCGCGACGTAGCGCAGGACCTGCCCTCGCTGCTGCGCCGTCCGCACCTTCTGCGCGAAGTGATCGTCCCAGGTAGACAGGCGGGACAGGAACTGCTTGAGGGGGAGCGCGCGCGCACCCTCGGGCACCAGCGATTCGGTGACCACTGAGGCGGGCTCGCCCTTGAACCCCAGCAGCCGGCCGAGGATGAGGGCCTTCCGCGCCACATCCGCGCCCGACAGGTCCTCGCGCGGATCGGCCTCGGTGTAGCCTGCTTCCATGGCGGCGGTCAGTGCCTGGGAGAATCGCCGCCACCGCTCCAGCTCCGAGAGCAGGTAGCCCAGGGTGCCGGAGAGGCAGCCCTCGATCGAGACCACTTCATCACCGGTCTCGACCAGCTTGGCGAAGGTGTCCATCACCGGAAGGCCGGCCCCGACCGTGGCCTCGTAGCGGAGGCGGCGTCCCTGGTCCGCGGCCAGCCGGAACAACTCCTCGGTTTCCTTGCTACCGCCCGCCAGCGGTTTCTTGTTCGCCAGGACCACGTCCATCCCATGGCTGAGCGCGCCGCGGATCACTGGGGCAGTGTCGTCGGCGGTCACGTCCACCAACACCGGGTGGGAGAGCGCGTGGCGGGTCGCGGATTTCACCGCGAACTCCGCGTTCCACGGGGCGCCGCCGTCCATGAGGCGAAGCGAGTGGCCTTTGGTTTTCTCCCTGGCGATGGCGGTCAGACGATGGGGGGAGAGTCCACCCGGCTCGAAGATGACACCGCTTCGGTCGGCGACCCCGACGATCCGGACCTTGGGACCCTCGGCCGGAAGTTCGGTCACCAGCTCGATGAAGCTGCGGCCGATCCGCCCGAACCCGAGGAGCAGCACGTCGAGCCGGTCGCGCGGGGCCACCGAGCCTCCCCCGACCTTGCCGAGCTGGAACGCGGCGTGGATCGCGCGCTGCGCCTCCTTGGACCGGGCCTCGTCGATCACCGCGGAGATGTTGAGCTCGCTCGAGCCTTGGGCGATCGCGATGACGTTGATCTCCTGGTCGGCCAGCGAGGAGAACAGCCGCCGTGCAACACCCGGCGTGCCCGCCATCCCCAGCCCGACGACCGCGAGGGTCGCCACCCCGGCGCGGACCGTGACGCCATCGATCTCGTGATGACGGATTTCCTCCCGGAACGCGTCCATCAG
>DASPUE010000005.1:0-5285 GCA_035623055.1 Gemmatimonadales bacterium | reverse complement strand
AAGGCATCCTGCTGGGCGCGGTTAAAGCGGTGTATCTCGTCGCAGAAAAGAATGGTGCCGCGGCCGAGCAGCTGGCGCTGCTCGGCCTCCCGGATGATCTCCCGCACCCGGGGCACCCCGTCGAGCACTGCGGACAGCTCGACGAACTCCCGCTCCGTGTACTGGGCGATCAGTCGCGCGATGGTGGTCTTGCCGGTGCCCGGCGGCCCCCAGAAAATGCAGCTCCCCACCTCACCCCGGCGGATGGCATCGCCCAGTGGGCGTCCCGGTCCGAGCAGTTGCTCCTGGCCGACACATTCCTCGAGCGTGCGCGGCCGCATGCGGGCAGCCAGCGGCTCAGGTGCGGCAAAGAGAGAGGGGGCGGACATGGGGGAAAGATAGTGCCCTTCCCTACCCTCCCCCCACGCGCTCCACCAGCATCCTGGTGAGAAAGAAGACGACCGCCCCGCCGAAGAACGCCGTGGGCATCCTCCATCCTGGTCGCGCCTGGAACTCGGGCACCAGGTTCGAGGCCGCGACGTAGAGGGTGACGCCGGCGGAGATGGCCAGGCCGTGGTGCACGAGCGGGGCGCTCACTTCCGTGACCATCACTCCCAAGAGCGTCGCGGCCCCCAGCAGTCCCGCCGCGCCCAACGCGCGGCTCCGCGACTGACCGCCGGCGAGCATCACGCTCGCCACGGTAAGTCCTTCAGGCAACTTGTGGAGGAAGACAGCCAGGAACAGCAGAATCCCCATCTGGTTCGAAACCAGGAAGCCGCTGGCGATGGCGACACCGTCGAAAAACGTGTGCAGCAGAAGACCGATCAGTGCCGTAATCCCCTCGCGGGCGCTCAGGTGGTGAGTCTCCTCGCCGAAGTGGAAGTGAGGCGTGAGCACGTGCTGCGCCAGGTGCACCGCGAAGTAGCCGCCCAGGATGAAGAGTGGCGCATCACCGCTCCGCGCGATTGCCTCGGGGGCCACTTCGAGCAGGGCCACCGACAGCATGAACCCCGCCCCGAAGGCGATGAACAGATCGATGACGGCAAGGCTTCGCCGCTCATGGCGCACCACCGCATAGCCGCCCACCACGTTAGCGAGCGCCGCGACCAGCGCGAACGCGATGGCGTTCACCGGAGCGACAGGGCCCGCGACAGCAGTGCCTCGCGGGTGTTGAGCGAAGGATCGTCCACGACCATGGCGAGCAGCCGTTCCAGGATGGTCCCCATCTGAGGTCCGGCCGGGATCCCGATCTCGCGCAGGTCCTGGCCGGTCACCGCGAGCTGCTTCCTGGTGATCGGCTCCCCTCGCTCCCGGATGCCGCGAACGACCGGCTCCCACAGGGCGGGCGCCCCATGCCGAAGCTGCCACAGCAGGGTGAGATCGTCCGCCGCGTCCCCCACGGCGGCCATCCAGCGTCGGACCGCGAGCGGCGACGCGCCCTCGGGTTCGGCGGGTCCGGTCATCATGGCCGCCGCCCGCGCCACCTCGCTATTCGAGGCCTTGAGCCGGGTCAGGACCGTCACCGGGTCGATGCAGAGCAGCACCGTAAGCAGGACTGGGTCCCTCGGAATCTGCGCCCCCCGTGCTCCCAGCAAGGCGGTGAGCGCCGCGGTTCGTTCCGGCATCCGACCGACATGGGGATGGCGGAGCACCAGTGGGGAGCCCGTTGGCGAGACCGCGGGCGTCGGGGTGGTGGGTCCGTCGGCGACCAGCTCGGGGAGCCAGCGCTGGGCCGCCCCGCTCGCGATCCATAGCTCCAGAAGCCTGGCGATCTGTCGGGCGGTCCGAAGTCCCTTGAACCACTCCTCCCGGACCCGCTCGGCGGAGAGCTGGGCGAGCCCATCGCTGGCCTGCTGCATCGCCTCCCAGGTGAGCGGATCGATCTCGAATTCGAACCGCGCCGCGAACCGGATCCCGCGCAGGATCCGCAGGTAGTCCTCGCGGAAACGGGTGTCCGCATCGCCGACGGCGCGGATGAGCCTGGCATGCAGATCCACCGCGCCATAGAAGGGATCGCGCCATTCATGACGCAGCGGATGGTGCGCGATGGCGTTGATGGTGAAGTCCCGGCGGGCCAGATCTTCGTCGAGCGAGGCCCCGAAGGCCACCACGGCGTGGCGACCATCGGTGCTGACATCCTTGCGGAACGTGGTGACCTCGTGGTGCCGTCGGCGGGTGCGGACTGCAACGGTCCCGAACCGCTCCCCGATCGGTACGGTGTGCTTGAAGAGTCGCTGCACCACATCGGGCGTGGCCGAAGTGGCGATATCGTAATCGGTATTGGTTTCGCCGAGCAGCGTATCGCGGATCGCCCCCCCGACGCACCATGCCTCGTATCCCGCGTCTTCCAGAGTGCGGGCGATCTCGAGGACGTCCTCGGGGATATCGAGGCGGGCGGGAAAGCTCACGAGCCGGTGCCCCTCCCCGGGCGGTTCACCGGTCCCCCGCTCCGTACTGGGCGCCGGCGGAGAGGCAGATCGTCAACTCCATGCGCGCCTGACTGGCGGTCCGTGGGCCGGCGGGGATCGCCCCCTCCCGCACCACCGTGGCGCCGCCACCGGGAAAGGCGTAGCTGGGAGTGACCTCGCCGTACAGGCACCGGCTGGCCAGCACCACCGGCTTGCCGTCCGCAACCCAGCGGCGGATGGCGGGGAGCGCGCCGGGAGGAAGGTTGCCACTACCATAGGCCATGATGACGACGCCGTCGTGGGACGGCCTGGCGAGATCGAGCAGTTCTCCCTGGTCGCCAGTCACGACGGGGATCAGGGCCACCCGCGCGGTGAGTGCCTTGGGGGCGAGCGTCGTCGGTCGACGCCCGGGGACCTCGTCGACCCAGTCGACCCGCCCGCCGTTCACCCGGCCGATCGGTCCGCCGTGCGGCGCCGCGAAGGCATCGAGCGCAGTGGCGTGGATCTTGGTGGCCTGATGGCCGGCGAAGACCTGCCCGCCGAACACCACCATCGTTCCCCGTCCACGGCTGGTCGCGGCCGCGGCCACCCGCGCCGAATCGGTAAGATTGCGGGGACCGTCCCACCCCGCGTCTCCAGCCGTTCGCATCGCGCCGGTGATCGCAACCGGAATAGCGGGATCGAGGGTCCGGGAGAGAATGTACGCCGTCTCTTCGATGGTATCGGTGCCGTGGGTGATTACGAATCCCGCCGGCCGCTCCCGCTCCGCCACCATCGCGATGTGGTTCCGGAGTTCCCAGAGTTTGTCGTACCCCATGTGCGACGCGGGATATCGTCCCCAATCATCGATCGTGAACGGAGCGACATTCTTGAGCTCCGGCGCGAAGCCCACCAGCGCCTCGCCGCCGTGGGTGGGCACGTTGCCGCCGGCCTTCTCGTCCCGCTGCATGGAGATCGTGCCGCCGGTGAATACGAGATGGATCATCTTGGCCGGAGCTCCACAAGGAGTACGGGGTACCTGGTACGGGGTACGCAGTACGTAGTTCGATTGGTCTGACTGGTCGCGGTTACTCGCTACTCGCTACGTACTCTGTACTCCGTACTACGTACACTGTACTTCGTCTCTCGTCGCTTCACCCACACAGCACGCTCCCCCCGTTCACATTCAGCACTTCGCCCGTCACGTGCCGGGCCAGATCGGTACACAGGAACAGGATCGGCCCTGCGACATCCTCCGGAGTCGCGATGCGGCGAAGCGGGATCGTCGCGGCGATGCGCTCCCGGCCCCCGTTGCCGAATGCCGGCCAGCTCATTTCGGTGTCCACCCAGCCCGGCGCCACGCAGTTCACCGTGATGTCCGGCGCACACTCGACGCACAACGACTTCACGAACGAGATCATGGCGCCCTTCGTGGCGGCGTAGTCGGCATGGAACGCCTCGCCGCGTTGTCCGGCAGTGCTCCCCACCAGCACCACCCGCCCGGGAGAGCGCATCCGGCGGAGCGCTGCGCGGGTCGTGAGGAAGACCGCGTCCAGGTTGGCCCGCATCGTGGCTGCCCAGCGCCCGCCGTCCATGTCGCGGACCGCGGTATCCTCCGGTGGCCAGATGCCGGCGTTGCCCACGAAGCAATCGAGGGGACCCAACGCCGCCGTCGCGCCCTCGAACAGCCGCTCGACGACCGCCGCATCGCCGTGGTCGCCGGCGCCGACCCAGGCCCTGCGCCCGAGGCGCCGCACCGCCTCCGCCACCCCTTCGGCATCCGCGACACGCGAGTGGCAGGTGAGTGCGATATCCGCCCCGGCCTCCGCGAACATCAGCGCCGCCGCACGTCCGATGCCTCTCGAGGCGCCGGTGATGAGTGCGGTCTTTCCCGCCAGCAGCATCAGGCGCGATCCTCGACGTGCCGCCCCAGCAGCCCGCGCAGCCGGTCGGCAAAGGAAACCTTCCAGAGAAGGGGCCCGGCCGCCTCGAGTGGGCGATCCTCCACGATCGCCTGCGGGTTCTTGGAGATGAGCAGTTCCGCCTGCATCAGCCCCTCCTGCGCCACCAGGGCATCGTACACCGTTCGGAGCGACCGCTCGTCACCGTGATTGTCGCCCGCCGCGATGTCCGCCAGGCCATGCTCGAGCAGCTCGCGGGCCCGGTCGCCTCGCGACCGCGGCGAAAGCAGGGTTGGACCATCGACCTGCATCAGGGCTCCCAGCGCCTTCCACCGCCGGACGTTCTCCACCCGGCAGCAGCGATACCGCTCGGGATGGGCCAGGAGCGGCACCAGCCCGATCGTCACGACCAGCGAGAGGGCGTGCTCGATAGTTTGCGACAGGACCACCCGCGGGAACTCCACCAGGACGTAGCGACTGCCGTTAATCGTGAGACGTCGATCGTCGGCGACCCGGCTATCGAGCGGCCGGTCCAACATGATCTCCGCCCCTCGATAGAGCATCACTCCCGCTGGGGCGGACGCCGTGAGAGCCTCGTAGGCGCGCTCATGGACCTCGGGCACTCCAGAGCCGGATTGGCTCGCGGGGAGATGGGGAGTGAGACAGACGCCTTGCACACCCTGAGACGCGAAGCGCTCCAGCACACGAACCGATTGCTCGACGCTGCGGGAGCCGTCATCGACGCCCGGGAGGAGGTGGCTGTGGAGGTCGATCACCTAGACGACGCGCTCCGCGGAGAGCAGTCCCTCGGCGAAGGCCCCGAGCGTCTCCGGGGCGGCCTCCGCCTGGGCCAGCAGTGCAAGGGTGATCAGGGCATCGGCGGCCAGCAGGTCGAGGGCGATGGTCCGGTCACCCGGGTGCTCTTCCACGATGGCCAGTACCCGCTCGGCCGCGAGGGCGAGGTGCTCCGCGATCGATCCGCCTTCGCTCACCGCGGCGGCGTGTTCCAGGACCCGAG
>DASPUE010000004.1:0-7134 GCA_035623055.1 Gemmatimonadales bacterium | reverse complement strand
CGACAGCTCCGCCCGGGAGCATACCAGCGCCAGGGCATCCTCGATCCGCCGCAGTTGCTCCTCCCGAAACCACGCCGCGAGGCGCCGCCACTCCGCCAGTGAGCCGGCTTCCCAATCACAACCCAGCATGCGCGCCAGCCTGCGGGCACTCGCCTCGACCGTCTTCTCGCCGCCATCGGCGGCGGGATGCTGGTCCGCTCCGTCGGGGAGCTGACCGGTGAGACGGTAGATGTCTGCGGAGGTCGCGAAGTGTTCCGCCATGAGTGGCACCAGCTCGCCCTTCCATGGCACCCGATCCGCGAGGGCCATCAGCGGAGTCCGAACTACGCCGGTGTATACCAGTTCGCCGAGCACCATTCGGCTCCGGTCGTCTGTTCCCTCGGCCTGCACCCTTCGCCGCGCAACCGGCACCAGATCCGCTGTTGTGCTGCCGATGTCTACCACGATCGCTGATTCCAGTCTGGTTGCGACGAAGGAGGCGGTAGCCAGCCAATTGGCAGACGCGACAGCTGGTGAGGCCAGGATCGCCTCGTCAGGCGCGAGGAACCCCCGGAGACCGGCGAAGATTCTGAGATCGGCCTCTGGGAGACGCTCGCGCATCGCTCGCACCAGCTCACGGACGCCCGCTTCACGGTTCGGGAAGAGATCGACCATCTCGCCGGTCATGGTGACTGCGTGGCGGGCGGCCGGATGCAACGCCAGCATGGCCTGATCGAGAGCGGTAGAGAGATGAGAGAGACCCTGCCAGAGTGGAACGGGAAGCTGCACCACCCGCTCGACCGCGTCGTCGGGTCCGAGGCGGGCGGCCTTGAGGTGGGCGCCGCCGATGTCCCAGCCGATGACGGCCTCACCGCTCATGAGCCGGCTCCAACGCGAGGGCAACGACCTCGCCGGCGCCCGATGGACCCTGGCTCGGAAGTCGCGGCGCCTGATGCAGCAGCTCCAGCACGCGCGCCCCAATGTTCACACCGAACGCACGGCGGAGCCCACAATAGGAAGTCGTGAGTCGCGGATTCACGTCGAGGACCACCGGCCCGGAGTTGGTTTCCACGAAATCAATTCCGACGTATCCCCACAGCGATGGAATGGCTCGCGCCACCCGGGCAGCGAGATCGGCCAGGCTACCGGTCGGATCGGGAAAGGCGTTCACGTCGAGCCCCACCAGCGAGAGGGTGCCATCCGGCGCCGTGTCGATGTGCTGGCGGTTGACCGCGAGCAGGGTCGCCCGGCCCTCTGCACAGAGCAGCGAAAGGCTCCGGGCTTCTCCCTCGAGCCACGGCTGGGCGATCAGACCCGTCGTGGCCAGGAGCGCCTCGCTCGCCTGATCTGCGTCGGCCACCCGCCGTGTGAATCCGCAGCCGGCGCCGTCGTCCGGCTTGACGATCCATGAACCGGGTATGAGCGGGAACTCCGTGGCGCTGGTGAAGGCCGGCGCTACCGGTACCCCCGCGCGGAGGAGCATCGCAGCCGTCCGCTTCTTGCTTGCGGCGATGTGGATCGCGTCGGGGCGAGAGCCGAGGAGGACCGTACCTCGGGTAACGGCTGTTTGCGCGAGCGATTCGAGCACGCCGTCCGTTTCGGGAGCGATCGGCCAAACGGCATCACTCCGGTCGAGCCCGCGGCGGTACGCGGACTGGTAGCTCTCTCCTGGCCGCGGAGTCAGTAGCTCCACCCGTGGGAGCGGAGCCAACCGCGGATCCCGCACAGTCAGCAGCTCGATGCCAGGGACCTCCGCGAGGTCCGCCATCAGCGCGCCAACCATCAAATCCGCCTCCCGCAGGAGACTGGGGGAGGTCTCCGTGGCCGGCATCCCGCCTCCCGTCACGAACTCGTAGACGAATAGCCTCATACGAGACTCGCTTCGGGCGCGGCCTCGAGCACCCGGATCATGTCGAGCCGGCGGGCTTCGACCGCGCTGCGGGCCGCACTTGGCGATTCTCCGTCAGCGTGCACCGAGCAAACTGGATCGCCGGGGCCGAAGCGAACGCCCGGCATCGGGATGTCTCGACACCAGGACGGGAACGCGAAGCTCTCTGGCACCTGCCAGGAAGACGGCGCATGCACGATTGCATGTGCGCGTGAACGATCGATCGCGGGAGCCGAGGCCGGCGGGAGGTTCCCTTCGCACGCCTCGAGGTGCATCGCGAAGAGGCCGCTCGGATAGCCGGGGTCGTACAGGTCGAGTGTGGCGGTCGGCCTGGGGTTGAGTTCGAGCGCCAGCCAGCGATCCTCATCGACGATGAAGTCGAGGCCGTTGAGACCGAGGAGTCCCGTCTCCGCGACCAGCGCATCGAGCCGGGGTTGCAGAGCCCCGACGACTTCCGACGGGAGAGGAACGCCGCCGACGGCGCCTCCGTAGAGATAAGGAATCCCAGGCCGGGCATAGGTCCACTGCTCGTTGTAACCGATCACCATGGCGCGGTGTCCATCCGCCAGGAACAACACCGAGCAGGTCCGGCCCGATTGGAATCGCTGAAAGTAGACACCAGAAGCGGCCTGCCGGCGGGTCGCCAGGCGCACCCGGGTTCCTCCGGCGCCGCCGGGGTGCTTCACCAGCCAGCCTCGCAAATCAATCGGAGCGGCGAATGAGATCTCCGGGTACCTGATTCCCAGGCGGCTGAGCAGCGGGAAGAAGCGTCTCGGATCCCTCAAGGCCGCCAGGGTAGCCGGCGGATTCCCGAAGAGGCGTCGGCCGCGGGCCAGCTGCGTGAGAAGCCCCACGCTGCCCTCGAAGCCGGAGCCATAGATCAATCCGCTGGACAGGGCCGGGGGAGCGAGCGCCTGAGCCGCCGAGAGCACTGCCCTCCGATCGAACCGCAGTGCACCGGCGGCGGCAACTGAACGGCACTCCTTTGCGAACGCGCGGGTATCGCGATCCGCGAAGTAGTCGAGCACTACGACGGGCTGCCCGCCCCGAGCCGCCGAAGCGGCCAGCGCCCGGCCGGTCACCGCCACGATCAGGCAGGCGGCTGCCTCCGTTCCATGGGAAGACATCACGCGCATAGGGTGAGTGGTTTTTCATGCATTGAAATATTCTAGCAGGTATTATGTTCCAGCGACCATGTCAGCGCCTTCCATTCCTTCAGGCGACATCCC
Organism: Gemmatimonadales bacterium; assembly: GCA_035623055.1. Classification (GTDB taxonomy): domain Bacteria; phylum Gemmatimonadota; class Gemmatimonadetes; order Gemmatimonadales; family GWC2-71-9; genus JADJOM01. The sequence continues at coordinate 4,038 of DASPUE010000004.1, read as the reverse complement.
TGACGTAAGCTGTCCCTTCTGCGGTCTGGTCTGTGACGACCTCGTCGTCACCGCCACCGGCAGTCAGTTGACCGTGCGGACCAACGGCTGTGGCCTCGCCGTAACCAGCTTCGGCAAAGGGTCGCCCGCGACGGTCTCGCCTCGAATCGCCGGGCGGCAAGTGGAGCTGGCGGCGGCGGTGGCAGAAGCGGCGCGCCTGCTCCGCGACGCGCGCCAGCCGCTCATTGCCGGACTGGCCACCGACGTGGCCGGCGCCCGGGCAGCCGCCGAGCTGGCGGACCGGTGTGGCGGGGTGCTGGACCACATGAATGCCTCCGCCGCCATGCGGAACATCCTGGTGCTGCAGGACACCGGGTGGATCACGACGACGTATTCCGAGGTGCGGAACCGGGCCGACCTGCTGGTCGCCGTCGGCACCGATATCATCAGCCGGTTCCCGCGCTTCTTCGAGCGCTGCATCGCCAATCGTGAGACGCTGTTCGGCTCGGACCGCGCATGCGAGGTGATCTTCGTCGGCCGCCGCCTGCCGGATGGCAGCTCGATTCCGGGCGTGACGCCCCGCGTGATCGACTGCGACGTGTCACGACTCCACGAGGCGTTCGGCGTGATGCGGGCGCTCCTGGCGGGCCGGAAGCTCGCCGCCACCGGGGCGGCCGGCGCCCCGCTGGCCACCTGGCGCCAGCTGCTCGAGCGCATGCAGGCGGCCCGTTACGGCGTAGCGGCCTGGGCCGCGCCGGACCTGGATTTCCCCCATGCAGAACTGACGGTTCAGGCGCTCTGTGAATTGATCAAGGATCTCGGCAAGCAGAGCCGGTTCTCGGGGCTCCCGCTCGGCGGCAGCGACGGCGATCTCACCGCGGATGCGGTTCACCTCTGGCAAACCGGGTTCGGCAGCCGGACGTCCTACGGCTCCGGGCAACCGGACCACGATCCCTACCACTACAGCACCTCGCGGCTGCTTGAGCGCGGCGCCGACGTCCTGGTGTGGATCTCCAGCTTCAACGAAGCCCGAGTACCGCCGGCCACGACCATCCCGGTCGTAGTGCTGGGGCGAGCCGGGATGAGTTTCGAGCGGGAGCCGGCAGTGTACATCCCGGTGGGCACGCCAGGGCTGGATCATGCCGGTCACCTGTTCCGCGGGGACCGGGTCGTCGCCCTGCCGCTCCGCCAGCTGCGTCCCTCCTCCCTGCCGAGCGCCGCCGAGGCGATCGCCGCGATCCAAACCGCCCTCTAGCACGAGGCGAGGCATGCTGCTCAAGCTCACGGGAGGCAGGATCTACGACCCGGCCCATGGCCTCGATGGTGTGGTCCGGGACCTCTTCGTGCAGGATGGGCGGATGGTGGATGCTCCTGGGCCCGATCAGCGGATCGACCAGGAGCACGATGTCACTGGACGGGTGGTGATGGCCGGCGCCATCGACATGCACACCCACATCGGCGGCGGCAAGCTCAATATCGCGCGGGCGATGTTGCCGGAGGACCACCGCGCGGACCCCGTGGGCAGCACGAGACTTACCCGGGCATCCGCGGGTCATTGCGCGCCGGGCACGCTGGCCACCGGCTATCGCTACGCCGAAATGGGCTACACGGCGTGTTTCGAGCCGGCGATACTACCCATCAACGCCCGGCAGGCGCATCTCGAGATGGGCGACATACCGATCGTCGACAAGGGCGGCTACGCCATGCTCGGGAGCGACGACTTCCTGCTCCGCCTGATGGCGGCGGGGGAGGATCAGCGGCGCATCAATGACTACGTCGCCTGGACTCTCAATGCCACCCGCTGCATCGGCATCAAGGTGGTCAATCCAGGCGGGATCTCGGCATTCAAGTTCAACCAGCGGCGCCTGGACCTGGACGAGAAGCACCCGTACTACGGGGTCACCCCACGGGAGATCCTCAAGGTGCTGAGCCGCGCGGTCTACGAGTTGGGCGTCCCGTTTCCGCTGCATGTGCACAGCAGTAATCTCGGACTGCCGGGGAATTTCGAGTCGACCCTGGGCACCATCCGTGCCTCCGAGGGCCTCCCGATCCACCTGACCCACATCCAGTTCCACAGCTACGGCATCGAAGGGGATCGCAAGTTCTCGTCTGCGGCGGCGCGAATCGCGGAGGCGATCAACGCAACCCCTAATGCGACCTGCGACGTGGGGCAGGTCCTGTTCGGCCAGACGGTGACGGCATCGGGCGACAACATGAGCCAGCAGCGCAACGCCGGCTTCGCCCATCCTGGCAAGTACGTGATAATGGACATCGAGTGCGACGCCGGCTGCGGGGTGGTTCCGTTCAAGTACCGGGACCAGAACTTCGTCAATGCGCTCCAGTGGGCCATCGGCCTGGAGTTGTTTCTGCTGGTGGACGACCCGTGGCGCATCTTCCTGACGACCGACCACCCCAATGGGGCGCCGTTCACTTGCTATCCCCACCTGATTCGCCTGCTCATGGACCGGACCTTCCGGAATGAGCGTCTCGGACTGATCCATCCCGACGCCCAGGCCATGACCACGGTCGGCAGCATCAACCGGGAGTACACGCTCTACGAGATCGCCATCCTCACCCGGGCCGCTCCCGCCAAGTTACTGGGAGTTCCCAGCATCGGGCACCTGGGCTCGGGAGCCATCGCCGACATCACAGTCTACCGCGATCACCCCGACCGGGAACGGATGTTCACCGCCCCGGAGCTGGTGTTTAAGGATGGAGAGGTGGTGGTACGGGACGGGAAGGTGACGAAGGTGCGTTGGGGCCGCTATCACACGGTCCAGCCGGCGTACGACGCCGCGATCGAGCAGCGCCTGACGGACCACTTCGCCCGCTACCACACAGTCCGGGCCGATCATCTCCGTATCAGCGACGACGAGATGCGCGCCTTCGGCCATGGGGCCGAGGTCCTCACCCATCCCTGCCGCACCCCGGCCAGATGATCATCAACGGCGTCGCGATCGACGACGAGTTCGCGGAGGCGTTCGGGATGAAGGCCACCCGGATCCTCATCACCGCGCAGAATCTGACCTGGGCCCACCACGCCGCTCAAACGGCCACTGGATTTGCCACCTCAGTGATCGCCTGCGGGTGCGAGGCGGGGATCGAACGGGAGCTGTCGCCCGCCGAGACTCCGGACGGCAGACCCGGGCTAGCCATCCTCATCTTCTCGACCTCGGGGAAGGAACTGGCGAAACAGATCGAGCGCCGGATTGGGCAGTGCGTACTGACGTCGCCCACCAGTGCAGCGTTCGCCGGCATGGAGGGCGGGGAGCCGGTGGCGCTGGGGAAGAACCTGCGATTCTTCGGCGACGGGTTTCAAGGTTCCAAGCTGATCGACGGCCGGCGATACTGGCGGATCCCGGTGATGGACGGCGAATTCCTCATAGAGGAAACCACCGCGGTGGTTTCCGGCGTCGGCGGAGGGAACTTTCTGGTCCTCGGCGAATCGCAGCCGCAGGTGCTGGCCGCCTGTGAGGCGGCGATCGCGGCGATGCGCAAAGTCCCCAACGTCATCATGCCCTTTCCCGGCGGGATTGTTCGTTCCGGCTCCAAGGTCGGCTCGCGGTACAAGGCCCTCACCGCGTCCACCAACGATGCCTATTGCCCCACGATCCGCGGCATCACCGACTCCGCACTCGGCCCGGACATCGGATCGGTGATGGAAATCGTCATCGACGGGCTTACCCCGGCCGACATTTCGGCCGCGATGCGGGCCGGCATCCAGGCGGTGACGGGCTTGGGCGCACCCGGTGGTATCCGGAGAGTGACAGCCGGCAACTACGGCGGGAAGCTCGGCAAGTACCATTTCCGGCTGCGGGAGATCATGGCGCCATGAGCGCTCTTCGCCTGACCGTCAGCGAGCGTCCCGCCCAGCGGGTGGACCTCTCTCCCCTGACCCCGGACGGTATCGCGGGGAAGGCGGTCAAGGAGATCGCCGCTATCGAGCTGGCGACCGGAAACCGGCGGATCCGGGTCGACAGCCTGTTCCAGATTTCTGGAGAGCCAGGCCTGGAAATCGAGATCCGGGGAAGCGTTGAACCACTGGACCGGATCGGTGGC
>DASPUE010000003.1:0-3405 GCA_035623055.1 Gemmatimonadales bacterium | reverse complement strand
GGTCTCGGTGGGCACCACCAAGACCGGGGTCGTCTACCACCTCAAGGGGAATCCGCCGAATGCCCATGAGTGAGGCCCCGGCGTGAGCGCGCCCGGCGCGCGCCGCCGGCCAGTCCTGGAGCGCCTCCTCGAGGACGATCTCCTCGGCGTGCGCTTCGCGCTCAACGTCTTCATCGGCACGACCCTGGTCTGGCTCATCCTCCGGGCCATCTCCGACACCAATCCCATCTGGGCCATCGCCTCGATGATCGCCGCCAGCGATCCCCAGGTGAAGCAGGCGATGCGCACCTTCTGGGGGCGGATCATCAACGCACTGGTCGGCTGCGCCATCGGGCTGACCTTCGTGGTCGTCGGTGGCTGGAACCCCGTCAAGCTGCCGCTCGCGCTGGCGCTGGCCGTCCTCTGCTCGTCTTACGTGGTCCGGGTCCAGACCATGTGGCGCCAGGCGCCGATCACCGCGGCCATCGTCATCGCCAGCGACCTCACCCGCCATTCCAAGGTGACCGGCATCGAGCACGGGCTGCACAAGGTCGCCGAGGTCATCTTCGGCTGCGTGATGGGGCTCCTGGTCACCCTGGCCATGTCCAGGATCTGGCCGGTGAAGAGCACGCCCGGCCCGCACCCGGCGTCCGGCGCACACCGCTCGCCGACCCGCTGACGGCTCCGACCAGATGGAACAGGCCACGTACGTCACCCGATTCGAGGAGATCGTGGTGGGCGGGATCCTCCTCGCCGTCACCATGGCCATGCACGGCGTCGGCATGCTCGTCACGGTCCGGGCGACCGAGAGGATGAAGAGACGATTCTCCGACCCTCCGAGCCTCCTGGTCGGCATCGGCCTGCTCGTCGTCGCCTCGTGGATGATCGCCCTGGTCCACCTCCTCGAGGTCACGGTGTGGGCCCGCTTCCTCGTCTGGAAGAAGGCCATGGCCAACATCAGCGTCGCGTACTACTTCTCCCTCCTCGAGTACACGACCGTCGGGAGCGAGTACAACCTTCCCCTGCGCTGGAGGCTGCTCGAGGGAATGCTGGCCATCGCCGGGCTGATGACCTTCGCGTGGTCGACGGGCGTCCTGGTCACTCTGGGCCAGGACTTCCAGGATCAGCAGCTCCGGCGAGCGGCGGCGCGCAAGAAGCACCGTGACGCAGCAGGGCCCCCGGCCGGGCCCCCGTCGCCGAGGGCCGGATGACGGTTCAGCGCGGCCAGAGCCAACCGAAGGTCCCGGCCGTCAGGAGCCCATAGAGCAGCCCGTCGACCGTCGCCTTGATGGTCAGGCTCCAGGCGCGCTTGTACCAGATGGACATCGGCCAGAGGGCGAAGGTGTAGGCGATGAACGCGGTGACTCCGACGAAGCGAAAGACCTGGAGGTAGTGCGCCCCGGAGGGGAGCGCCCGTCCGGCGACGTAGGCGGCGAAGATTCCCACCACGACCGAGAAGGCGAACCACTGGGCGAGGTTCTTCCCCATCCCCATCGGACCGCTGGGCATGACGGTCATCATCAGGACCGGGCCCTTCTTCAGCTTCTCGGTGAACTCGGGCGAGCGCATGTCCTGGCGGCTCGCCGGGCGGGGAATCATGTAATCGCCGGGGGGAATGGCGAACGGACGGAGCGCGTCCATGACGCGATCCTGGTTCGGGACCGCCGGGTAGTCGTTCTTGTGCCAGGGCAAGACCATGTGGATGAGCGAGCTGGCGACGAAGACGATCACCGAGGACAGCAGCACCGGAAGCCACAGCGCATCGATTCCTGTCATGACGAGCTCCTTTTGCTCAGAAGGTGTACTGGACATTGAGCTGGCCGCGCCACGCCTGTCCGGACGCGCCGCCGACCGCATGGTTGTATCCCCACAGCCCCTCGGCGCCGACCAGCAGATATTTGAAGGGCCAGACCACGAGGTTGAGCGAGGCGTACTGCGAGCGCTGAAAGGCGGCCGAGCCCAGCGTCGCCTCGTAGGGGGGCGTGTCCAGGGTCAGGTAACCATACGAGGCGGTCGAGGTGCACCGGGCGCCCCACTGGTGGGTGTAGCTCACCATGATGCCGAGGATGGAGAGCGCGGTCAGCTGTCCGCTCGGGGACAGCGCGGCGTCGAGCCCGAGTCCTCCCGTGTCGTTGACGTAGGCGGAGATGCCCTGTCCCCCGGCGACCTGGAACGTCGCAAAGTCGCCCCCCGGAACGTTGAGGTTGCCGGTCAGGCTCAGACCCCAGCCCAGGACGGTCTGCGTCTGGCCCGCCGCGTCCTGGCTTCCCACCGCCCGCAGGACGGTCGACAGCTGGAGGTGTCCGGCGCGCCCTTCCAGCCGGGCGGCGATGGCCAGGTCGGGCGCGACGCTCCGGGGAATCCCGGCGCTCGAAGGAATCTGGGGAGAGGGGCTCTCCAGCGAGGTCACTGCGATCAGGTCACCGTTCGGTCCGCGCGCCAGCCCCAGCGCATAGCGGACCAGGGCGTGCCGGGCGGAGATGAGCGAGTTCGGCCCCTCGTAGTCGAGCGTGTTGGGCTGGGCATCGATGTCCGCGAACACGCTCTCCGTGTAGCCGACGAGCAGGTTGGCCGCCTGCACGTAGAAATCCTTGACGTGGTAGACGAAGGCCGGAGAGCCGGGCTGAGCGAAGTCGTTCCGGTAGACGACGCGGATCTGTCCAACCGGGGTGGGTGCCCGAAATTCGAAGTTGACGTCCGATTGGTTCGCCGTCCCGGAGAGCTGAGACGGGCTGCTGGCATAGGAGGCCCCGCTCACCGGGATGGAGGAGGTGATGAACCAGGTGGTGGCCCCGGGCATGAGCAGGGACGTGACGATGAAGGCTCCGATGGTGTCTCCACCGATGCGGAAGAGCATCTCCGTCCCGGGAATCTTCCAGAACCCAGGCAGCGCGGGCTGCAGCGGGGCGTTGTCGTAGCGCGGGGCCAGCCTCTGGCCGGGGCGGGTGGCGTCCTTGTCGACGATGAACGTCTGCGGACGGCCCAGGTCGACGGCCAGCTCCGGCGCCACCTCGACCGCCGGGGGCTTGGCGCTGGCCTTCTCCAGGGCATCGATCTTCCGGGCCTGCTCGTCGAGCTGCTTCTGCATCCGCTCGACGGTCGCCTTCAGCCTGTCGACCTCGGCGCTCTGGTCCTGCGCGGCCGCGTGCGGAGCAAGCAGACAGAGGACGGCCGCCCCGAGGGGCAGAATGCCGCGCGTCGCCTCACCCGCCCCGTGTCCGATGACCATCGACCCCGCCGTTCGACGTGTTCGGTGACGACCCGCTGACAACCGTCGACCAGGAGCACCGCGGGGGTCAACAGCTATCGAGTCTCCCGAGAAGAGGCCTCGCCGGCGTGTCGAAAGGCCACCGGGATCCGGCGGGCGCCGAAGTGCTCCGGGTGCGGCGCGAAGCGGCCGGGCAGCGGGGTGCGGCAGCGCGGGCA
>DASPUE010000002.1:0-3611 GCA_035623055.1 Gemmatimonadales bacterium | reverse complement strand
AGCCCTAACCTGCCGACAGGAGTAGTGGTGCATGACCGCTTGGCGGAAGCTGGCGCGCGGATTCGGTGCGCTTGTACGCTGGCCCGCACGCGATCGGGTCCGGGTCGAGCGGCTCCCCCCGTTCGACTCCCGCCTGCTCGGCGAAGTCCGCCGCATCGATGTCTTCCTCCCCCGCTCGTACGACTCCGACAGCTTCACCTCCTACCCGGTCCTCTACGCCAATGACGGACAGGACATGGAGGCAGTCGGGCTGAAGGAGATTCTCGAGGTCCTGCAGGGTAACGCCCAGATGAGTCCAGTCATCGTGGTGGCCATCCACGCCACTGAGCGAGTCCAGGACTACGGCACCGCCGGTGTGATCAACGCTCAGGGACTCGGCGGCCGAGCCGACCGGTACGGCCAGTTCGTCATGCGTGAACTGATGCCCGCGATCGAGGCACGGTACCGGATCGAGCGCGGAGCCACTCACACCGCCATCATGGGCTGGTCGCTCGGCGGGCTCTCGGCATTCGACCTCGCCTGGCGCCATCCGGAGCGATTCGGGGCCGTCGGTGTGTTCTCCGGCTCATTTTGGTGGCGGACCGACGACCGGGGCCCCGCCGCTCGGCAGGCCTCGCGGATCATGCATCGCAGAGTCAGGGAGGTGCCGGGGCATCCCGCTCTTCGGATGTGGTTCGAGACCGGGCTTCACGATGAGACCGCCGATCGCGACGGCGACGGGGTGATCGACGCGGTGCAGGACACCGAGGAATTGGTCGCCGTGCTGGAACAGAAGGGATACCGCCGCGGCGAGGACGTGGTCCATCTGACCGTGGATGGTGGTCACGATCTCCCCACTTGGCAGCGCATGCTTCCCGTCTGGCTAACCTGGGCGTTCCCAGGCAGTGCCTCACCATGAGCGCCACCGGCGGTCCCGAGAGGCTGCTGATGGTGGGCGGTGGGCCGCCCCATCTGTTCGTGCTGGAGGGGCTGAGCCGCGGACGAATCCCGCCGACCGACGTCACCCTGGTCTCGATGCATCCGCGCCAGGCCCTGGGAGGAATGATTCCCGGGTTCGTGGAGGGACGGTACCGCCTCGAGGAAATCACGATCGATCTCGCAGCCATCGTGCGGCGGTTGGGAGGCACCTTCGTGGAGGGCGTGGCCTCCAGACTGGATCCCACCAGCCGGATCGTCACGCTCGATGATGGCAGGACCATTCCATACGACGTCGCTTCGCTGGCGGTGGGTGGAATCCCGGCGGGCGCGGGACTCCCGGGCGTGCGTCAGTTCGCCAGGATCCCGCGGCCGGTAGTTCAGCTCCGGGAACTGAGCGCCGCGCTGGACCATGCCGCCGGGAACCCCGGCCCGGAGCCGCTGAACGTGGTCGTGGTCGGGGCCGGCGCACGCGGCTGCGAACTGGCACTCGCCGTTCGCGCCAGACTCGACCGGCTGGGGGCCAGCCGGGTCATCATCACCCTCATCGATTCGAGCCACGCGCCACTGCGGGACCGCAGCCCCATCGCCCAGGAAGAGGCGGAGCGCGTGCTGCGCGCCGGCGAAATCACCTTGCGAGTGTCCACCAGGGCGGAAGCCGTCGGGCCCGATCACGTTCGGCTGACCGGCGGCCGCGTGCTGCCGGCCGACATCGTCATCTGGGCCACCGGGATCGAGGCTCCCTCGCTCTTTCGTGAGAGCGGCCTCCCCAGCGATGCCCGCGGCTATCTGAGCGTGGAGAACACGCTGGAGGTCCCGGGATACGCCAGTCTATTCGGGGCCGGGGACGCAGTGTCGCTACTCGACGCGCCGCCGATACCCAAGGCGGGTAGCCACTCCTTCAGGCAAGGGCCGATTCTCGCCGACAACCTGCGCGCCGCGTTTCTGGGATCGGCGCGGCGGCGCCGCCGCTACGCGCTCAAGCCCAACACGCTCGCGCTCATCTCGGCGGGAGACGAGCGGGCGATCTTCTCGTATGGCGGGATTACCGTCACGGCGGGCTGGGCGATGCGGCTCAAGGAGCGGATCGATCGGCGGTTTGTGCGACGGTTCCAGCGACTGCAGAGCTGAGCGGGCGGGGGCTCCCCTCCACAGAAACGGACGAGAGCCCCCTCACGATTCACTTGAGCTTCCAGAACTCCACTTTGTTCTCCAGGAAGATCGGGATGGCCAGCAGGTTCCGTCCCCGGTCGACTCCGATGTCCGCGGGGGAATTGGCTCCGGTCACCACCTTGCGATTGCCTCCAGCCTGAACGACGAAGACGGTGGAGTCCGCCCAACTCGTCACCAGCAGGTCTCCCCCCACGAACTCGACGCCATCCTGACTGCCGGGTCCGGTGCCGATCGTGTCGACTTTGGCGACCCCAGGCTTCCAGCCGAGGAGCTCCTTGCCCAGGAAAGGGACCACGATGAAGCGGGCGCCGGTCTGGTCCCAGGTGATCCCGTTCGGCCCGGCGAGCCATGGTCCTTCGGCCGCAACGCTGGCCGTCCGTCCTTTGATGGCAAAGACTCGGTCGGGACCGGGATGGCTCACGTTCCCCTTGGCGTCGAACTCGATTCCGGTATCGGTGACGTAGATCGTCCCGTCCGGTCCGACCGAGATGTCGTTGAGGAACTTCGCCTGTTTGCCGAGCTCGATGCTGGCGATCGGAGCTCCGGTTCTGCGGTTGAAACCGCGCACCGCGTCGATGTCGGCGACCCAGAGCGTGTCCCCGACGAGCAGCGTGCCCTTGGGGCCATTGAGTGTGACCCCTCCGCGTCCACCCTGCACGAAGTGCAGACTGTCGATCTTGCCGTCGCGATCCAGACGGCTGATGAACCCATTGCCGTCCTTGGCCGATGGGCCACCGTTGATGTTGGTGACGAACCAGACCTGCTGGTCCCCATCCCAGATCACCGATTCCGGAGTGCTGAAGCCCTCGGTGGTGGACACCTGGGTGGGCATGGCGGGCGCCGCCGCTTCAGCGGCCGGCTTGGGGGATTCCTTGGGTGCACAGGAGGCCAGCAGGAGTAGAGCCACACTGCATGTACGCGGGGTCACGCGAGCGTCCTTTCGGTATCTGCCAGAGGAGGCGGGTTGGGCGGTAAGCCGACATGCGGATCTCTGAATCTAATGCCGGGTCGCCAGCCCCCGACGGGCAGTCACCCGGCATCGTCCTCAGAGGGCGGGCCTTCCATCATCGCTTCGAGCGTCAGCAACAATTCGCGGATTTCCCAGGGCTTGGGCAAGAACGGGGCGCCGTCCGGCAAGTCGACCGGTCCCCCGCGATCGCGCGCGGTATAGCCGCTGGTGAAGACCATGGGGATCCGGATCCCCCGCCGGTGTAACTCCTCGTGCAGGGCGGCGCCGCCCAGGTTGGGCATCACCACGTCGGTGAGGATCAGGTGAATGGCCTGCTCGCCTCGCTCGCAGATCTCCAGCGCGTCTACTCCGTCTCGTGCGCTCACCACCTCGTAGCCATGCCGCCTGAGCAGCCGCTCCGTCGCGCGCCGGAGCGCGTCTTCGTCTTCGACCAACAGAATGGTGCCTCGGCGGTCCTTTGGCGCGGCCGCACCGGGAGCAGGCCGCGGTTCCATGGCCGGCGCATCGGACGCGGGAAAGCACATTCGGACCAGCGTGCCGCGCGCGGGCGCAC
>DASPUE010000001.1:0-7397 GCA_035623055.1 Gemmatimonadales bacterium | reverse complement strand
GCCCGAGCACGAGGACGTGCATACGGCGGTGGAGGATTGGCTGGTGAAGCAGGTGGGACCGGTCGGCGAGCGTCTCCACACTGGGCGCTCACGCAACGATCAGGTTGCCTGCGACCTCCGGTTGTACCTCAAGGACCGCCTGCTGCTGTTGTCTGGGGAGGCGCTGGATCTTGCCGAGTCGCTCCTGGTCTTCGCGCAGAAATACCAGCGGGTGCTGTGGCCGGGCTACACCCACACCCGCCGCGCGATGCCATCCTCGGCTGGCCTCTGGGCCGCCGCATTCGCCGAAGGGCTGATCGATACGGTGGAAGGACTGCCGGCGGTGTGGGCCAAGGTGAATCGCTCGCCGCTGGGGAGCGCCGCCGGGTATGGCGTTCCACTTCCCCTCAAGCGCGAGGTCGCGGCGAGGGCCCTGGGCTTCAGCCAGCTGGAGCACAACGTCGCGTTAGTGCAGAACGGCCGTGGCAAGCTCGAGGCGCTCACGCTCTTCTGGTGCGTGCAACTGGGCCACGAGCTCGCCAAGCTCAGCATCGATGTCATCGCCTTTTCCTCCGACGAATACGGCTTCCTGGTCCTGCCGCCCGATCTCGCCACCGGCTCCAGCATCATGCCGCACAAGCGGAACCCGGACCTGTTCGAGCTGACTCGGAGCCGTGCCGCCGCTCTCGAGGGAGATCTGGTGGCGGTGCTCCAGATCAAGGCCAAGCTGGGCAGCGGCTACCATCGCGACTTTCAGCTGCTCAAGGAGCCGCTCATGCGGGGCGTGGACCGGCTGGAGGGGATGCTGTCCATGCTGGCGGTCGCGGTTCCGCGGATCGGGGTCGACGCGGCTGTCGGGCGAACCATCTTGAGCGGGGGACCGCTGGCGACCGATGAAGTGATGCGCCGGGTCGAGCGTGGCAGCGCCTTCCGCTCGGCCTATCGCGAGGTGGCCGCCGCTATCAAGGAAGGCGATTGGTGGCGGGAGCCCGCCACCGAAGAGATCATCGGGCGCCGGCGAAACACCGGTGGACTCGGCAACCTGGGGCTGCCGCTGGTGCGCGCGCGGCTCCGCGGCTGTCGGGCGTGGGCCGCCCGGGAGCAGCGGCGGTTCGACGCGGTGCTCGACCGGCTGGCGGGTCGGGGTGGCACCCGCGGCCGATGAGCGGCGACCGGCGCAAGCGGCATCTCAAGATCCTGGAGCTGATCAGCACGCGCCCTATCCGCACCCAGGAAGAGCTGGCCGAGGCGCTCGCCACCGAGGGCTGGAAAGTGACCCAGAGCTCGGTGAGTCGGGACATCACCGCGCTCAAGCTGGTGAAGGTGGATGGCGCCTATCAGCGCCCCGCGAGGATCACGCCGACACCCGAGCATCCCGACGAGCGGCGGATCGTGGAAGGGGTGCTGACAGCCGACCCTGCTGGCGAGGCGCTCCTGGTGCTGCACACCTCCGCGGGGGAAGCGAACCGCGTTGCAGTCGCGATCGACCGGCTGGCCTGGACCGACGTGATCGGTACCATCGCCGGGGACGATACCATCTTTCTCGCGGTGAAGGACCGTGCCGCTCAGCAGCGGGTGCTGCGTCAGCTGCGGCGGCTTGGGGAGGCTAGACTGTCGTAGCGGGGTGAGACTATCGCGGGCGACAGCCGGCCCGCGACAGCTGTCATGAATGAATCAGTACCATCCTTCCGGTCGTCCCTTGTACTCCTGAATCGTGTTCCCTCCATCCACCACGAAGAGCTGTCCCGTGACGTAGCTCGCCTCTCGGCAGGCGAGGAAGCCGATCACCGCCGCGACTTCGTTGGGCGTCCCGGGCCGCCCCGCGGGGGTATTGACGCCGGCCGCCATCTCCTGGTCGGTCGCGGAGCCGGTGGCGATCCAGCCTGGGCCGACCGCGTTCACCGTGATGCCCTGTCGGGCGGTCTCGATCGCGAGCGCTCGGGTGAGTCCGACCAGCGCCGCCTTGGCCGCCGCGTACGGCGCACTGCGGGGATTGGCGACCAGCGGCCCGGTCACCGAGGCGACGTTTACGATTCGACCGTACCCGCGGCGCGCCATCCCCGGCAGCATTGCGCGGGTCATGCCCACGGCCGTGATGAGGTTCCGGTCGATAGTGACCGCCCAATCCTTCATGGTCAGCGAGCGAAAGTCCCCGGTGATTTCCGGACTTCCGACCATGGTCATCCCGGCGTTGTTGACCAGAATGTCCACGTGACCGTGCTGGCGGAGGATCTCTTCCACCGCGGCGCGGAGTGCGGTCGGGTCGGTGAGGTCGGCGACGTGGCCGGTCGCGGTGATTCCGCTCTGGCGGAGTTCGCGGGCCCGTTCGCGAATTCGGGGGGTGGTCCCGGTGACCGCGACGGAGGCGCCGGCCTGGCCCAGCAGCTTGGCGGTGGCGAAACCGATCCCAGCCGGGCTGCCGGCTCCGGTGACTACCGCGATGAAGCCCTCGAGAGAGAACAGGCGTCGCCTCCTGGCGGGCTCCGCGGGTGATGTCGTCGGTCCTGTCCGAACAACCTAGCCCGCGCCTGAGCCGGTCGTAAGAGGAGCGGCGGGCGGTCGCCCGCTTAATTCTTCCCGGCGGCGCCTGGCCCGTGGACCACTCTCCCGGGTTTGAGCCCGGTGTGCTCACCGTCCCGGATCACTTGGACGCCGTTGACGAAGACCTGGCGCACCCCGGTCGCAAACTGCTGGGGTTGATCGAACGTGGCGTGATCCTGAATCTGGGCCGCATCGAAGACGACGATATCCGCGAAATACCCCGGCTGGAGCGCCCCGCGCCGGCGCAGGCGCAGGTTGGTCGCAGGCAGACTGGAAAGCTTCCTGATGGCCTCGGGTAGAGAGAGGACCTGTTCGTCCCTGGCGTACTTGCCGAGCACTCGCGCGAAGTTGCCATAGGCGCGAGGGTGCGGTTGGGACTTGAGAAATACTCCCTCCGGAGATTGGGAGGCGGCATCCGAACCGAAGCTCACCCAGGGGAGGACGATCTCCTTACGGAGGTTGTCTTCAGACATGGTGAAGTAGATGCACTCGATGCGACTGCCATCCGCCACGATCAGGTCCATCGCCACATCTTCCGGGCTCGTGCGCCGACTGGCGGCGACCTCCGCCAAAGTCTTCCCGGTGAGCGGCTTGAGGGAATCGGTCTTGAATCCCACCAGCAGTACGCCAGCGGGACCTCCGGACCCGACGAAGGCGCCACCGCGCGCCTGCCATTCCGCCTTGAGGCGCCGACGGACCGCGGGATCCTGCAGCCGTTTGCGCCACGCGTCGAAGCCGCCGGCCCGCACCCACCCGGGCATCACCCCGTCCAACCCGGTGGCGCTGGCCGGGTAGGTATACATGTCCGCGGTGACTTGCAGCCCTCCGGCACGGGCTGCTTCGACGCGCCGGATCACCTCGTCGATCTTGCTCCAGTTGGGTCGGCCCGCCGCCTTGAGGTGATAGACCTCCGACCGGGCCCCCGAGCGCCGCGCAATTGCGAGAAACTCATCCACCGCATCGAGCAGCGAGTCGTTCTCGTTGCGGATGTGGGAGATGTACATCCCGCTGTCGGCCGCGGCTGCCTGCGCCAGTGCAATCAGCTCATCCGTGGTGGCGAACATTCCCGGCTCGTAGATGAGGGAGGAGCCCACGCCCAGCGCGCCCTCCTTCATCGCGTCCCGGACCAGTTGCTGCATGCGGGCGAGTTCCGCGGGCGTGGCGGCTCGCGGATCATGGCCGAGCACGTACTGCCGGACTGTCGCCGCTCCGACGAAGCTCCCGACGTTGGGGGAAATCCCCCGCGCCACCAGGGTGTCCAGATAGCCGCCGAGGCTGCGCCAGGTGATCGGATACTTGATGTCGCCCTGTGAGGCGGCTGCTTCCTGGGCCATTGCGTCGGTGAAGGGCCCCATGGATTCGCCTTCGCCGAAGATCTCGAGCGTCACGCCTTGGCGAATGTCGCTCTGCGAGCGACCATCGACCATGAACCCATCGCCCGCCCAGCTCAGCATGTTGATGAACCCCGGCGCGACTGCCTGACCGCGGGCATCGATTACCGTCGTGGCGCGCGCGTGGGAGAGGTCCCCAATGGCCGCGATCGTGTCGCCAGTGATCGCTACATCGGCAACCTTCCCGGGTGTGCCGCGCCCGTCGTAGACGGTGCCACCGCGGATGATGACATCGTAGCGGGAGCCACCGCAGCCAGTGGTGACGACGAGGGCAACGGCGAGAGCGATGCGCATGTTCGGTCGCGTGATGAGGGTGAATGGATGGCGCCGGAGCCGCGCGCCCCGGCGCCGTAGAACGGGTTATGGCGTGAAGAATCGATAGTAGGTCATACCGGACAGGATGGCCTTGACGGCCTTCCCATCGAGGATGGTCTCGAAGCGCAGCCGTTCCGCTGACCGTGGTTCTCCGACGCGGAACTCGGCGGGGCCGATGGGAGTCAGTTCCTCCTCATCGCCCTCCGGGCCGACCCACCAGAGGCGCCCTTTGCGGAGCACGATCCGGAAGTTGGGCTCCCACGGCTGGGTGATCCGATAGTGTCCCGTATAGGCCAGCCATTCCTTCGGCGGGCTGAACGTCCGCGGCCCGCGGTAGCGCGGTCCGGCGAACCAGTGCCCACCATACCAGACCTCGGTGACTCCGCCGGAGTCCCGTCCGAAGCGAATCGGAAAGAGAGCGAACTCGGGGGCTGGCCCGAGGAAGCTGTCCTCGCCGTAGCGTTCGAGCGCCGTGTGTTTTCCATCCTGCAGGAGCAGCAGCGAATCGCCGCTGGCGGCGAACACCAGTGAGTCCCCTGATGGATCGTGGTAGGTGCCCGCGTAGTTCTCCGGGTGTTCGATGTGCCAGGGAGGCTTTGGCGGCGACGCATCCGGGAGCGTGTCCCCGTTGAGCGCCGCCCCGAGGACACGGAGCGCAAAGCGTGCGACCCGTGAGGCTTCGCCGGGCCCGTTCACGAACACCACCGCGCCGATCCCCAGCGACGGGATGCCGATCAGGTGGCTGGAGTATCCCAGCATCCCGCCACCATGGTAGAAGATCTCCCGACCGTCGAGGCGGCTCAGGAACATCCCATAGCCATAACTGTCGTCGCCACGCGTGGTCTTGGCATGGGGAGTGGAGAGTGCGGCAAACCCCGCCTCACCGAGGACCGCGCCGTTTGGTCCCTTCCCTCGGTTGAGGAGCATCGTGAGATAGGCACCGAGATCGGCAGGAGTGGATACGATGCTGCCGTCGCCCGAGGCGTACTCGGTCCATGGGGCGACAGCCAGCGGATCGGTCGGGCGCGTCGGACGATCGTCGTACACCGATTCGTACCCGCGGGCCAGGTCGAGCCGGGTTGCGTTGGTGATTTCGGCGTCGGTGGAGGACATGTCGAGCGGCTCGAGGATCCGACGGCGGATGATCTGTGGATAGCGTCCCGAACCGTCGAGCGATTCCAGCAGTTGGCCCAGCACCTGCCACCCGATATTCGAGTACGCCCAGTGGCTTCCGGGCGGCGAGCCCAACGGACGCTCCCGGACCATGTACCCTTGGCCGGGCCCCGATGGCACGTCGTCGCGGTCGCGGGGCAAACCCGCCGTGTGCGTCATCAGGTCATGCCCGGTCACTGGCCTCCAGCGGGAAGCCGGAGTGAACCACGGCAGGTAGGAGCGAACCGCACGATTAGGGTCGAAATGACCTTCAGCCTGCAGCTGCAACAGGGCGATCGCCGTGAACGATTTCGAGATCGACCCGATCTCGAATCGGGTCGCGGGCGTCACGGGCAGACGCCCGTCGAGATCCGCGTACCCGTAGGTTCGCACCACGATCAGTCCCGAACGGTCGACTAGGGCCAGCGCCAGTCCGGGGGTGTTCGATGCCTGCATGGAGAGCTGAACGAAGTCGTCGACCCGGCGCAAGGCCGGCTGCAAGGCGATGGTATCGTGGGGTGACTGCTGAGCCTGGACTGAAGTTACGACTGAGAAAGCAGAGATCAGAGCGAGACCCAATCGGTTCATGATTTCATCTGCCGGATGTACGGGACTTCGAGGACTCGAGTGCCATCTGCCGGATGTTCGATAACCTGGACCAGGGTCCGGACCATCTGGCCGAGCGTCACCAGGCCCAGGCGTCGAGCGGTCTCCCGCGATCCAGGGAAAAGTGATGCGAGCCAGTAGCCAGGAAGGAGCATCACCGGCCACCAGTGCCCCGGTCCGAGGACGTACCATGGACGAACGAAGGTCGCCGAGAGGCCGCTCTCGCGGATCAGCGCCTCGCCGCGACCTCGGGCCGCCACGTAGGCTTGCATGACGGGCGCCGGTTGCGCGACGCTCAGATAGACAAAGTGCCGGATGCCCGCCGTGACCGCGGCCGGCACCGCCGCGGCGACCGAGGCGAGATCCACCCGCAGAAACTCCTGGGCCTTCCTCGGACCGGGATGGGCCACTCCGACGAGGTGCACGAAGATTTCCGCCGGCGGGATCGCACCGGCGTAGGAAATGCCGTGCAGCGCATCACCAGGGATCGACTGGGCGCCGGCGGGAAGACGGCGCTCGGAGCCGGGGCGACAAAGCGCCCGCACCTGATGGCCACGGGCGAGGAGTTGTTCAATCAGGCGGCGGCCGATGTACCCGGTCCCGCCCGTGATGAAAACGGATTGTTTCGACGGTGCGTCTGGCACGCGCGTAGAATGACGCAGGAACCCGTCCAGCGCAACGCGAGGCTCGATTCCCTGGTCAGCCGAGTGGAAGGGCTCGCATCTTATGCGGGCTGCAATTGCGCGAGGGCTCGACCCGAGCCCCCGTAACGGACCATCGTGATTTCAGCCATGATCGCGAGCGCAGTCTCAACGGGATTCCGGCCGCCCAGATCGAGGCCGATCGGACCGTGCAGTCGGACGAGATCCGCGTCGGAGAAACCTTCGGCGTGGAGCCGCTTGCGGCGCGCGGCCTGGGTTTTCCGGGAGCCGATAGCGCCGATATAGGGAGCCGCCGAGCGCAGGGCCAGATCGAGGGCGGGATCGTCGAACTTGGGGTCGTGCGAGAGGACACAGACGTAGGTTGCGTTGTCGATACCGATCTTGGCGAAGGCCTCTTCTGGCCATGCGACCAGCAGCTCATCGGCGCTCGGGAAGCGCTCCCGGGTCACGAAGGCCTGTCTGCCGTCGGCGACGATCGTGCGGTACCCGAGGGACCTGGCCAGGGGCACCAGCGCCATGGCGATATGGACGCCGCCGAAGATCACCAACTTCGGCTGCCGAGGAAACACCTCGAGAAAGATCGTCACCGGCGAACCATCCGGGGCCTTGGTCTCGAGTGTTGTGCTGGCCTCCCGACGGAGGGCGGCGAGCCCGGCATCACGCACAGCTTCCCCGATCCATCCCTGGCTCGTGACGACGCCATTCTCTTGCACCACTGCCGAATCGCCAGGCTTGCAAGCGCTCGAAGTGG